>UQRU01000032.1 GCA_900543475.1 uncultured Eubacteriales bacterium | reverse complement strand
TGGCCGCGCCGTAGGCGCAAGGGAGCTATGAAAACCTCGAAAAAGTGGCGCAAGCCACTTTTTCGACAGCCTGAGCCGCGCTGCAAAGCTTTGCAGCGCGGCCGTTTTATTTGGAGGAGGTTGTAAGTGGATGGCGTTGCCCTGCCCGCAAGCCTTGCGGGAAACCGATGCCGGATGTAGGCGGCCCATGGCAGCCTTGCTCCCAGCAGGAAATCACCATAGCCTGCAAAGGCCGGCGTTTATTGTAGCCTTTGCATGACCTGAAATAGCCGTTGTTTTTGGTCTGGGGTAAGCATGGGGGCTAGCTTTTGGGCAACGCCGTTTAGCTCCGCCGGGTCGATGACGCCGTTTTCCCGGGCGGCACGCAGCTCGGCGAACAGCTCCTGTTCGCTTTTGCCCTTGTATTGCTCCACTACCTGCTGCACGTCTTGTAACTGGCTGGGGTCCAGGTTTTGGGCCTGGCGGGCCAATTCGTCCAGATCAGGCCGGCCGCTGCTTTTGCAGCCCCGCAATGTACGTTTCATAAGATCACCTCCCTTTATTTGTATGCGGAGGCTGGCCCATAGGTTCACAATGGGAAAAAAATGCATATCTTGAAATAGGAGCAGGAAAGGAGGGCGCAGCATGCAGCGTATCGCACCCAATGCCATGCCGCCCCGAAAGAGCGGCACAAATCAGCCCTGCGGCGGCAAGGGCGAGGAGGAGTCCCCGGCCTACCGCATGGCCAGGCGCATCCAGCGGGAACAAGGGCCCCAGCGGGCCACCCAATATCTAAACGCCATGGAGCCCTTTTTGGCCCCGGCAGAGCGGGCCCATATTGCGGAACGGCTGGGCTTGCGGCTATCTACCCCCAGCAACGCCCCGTTTACACCCCCCCATGGGCCGGGGGACGGGGGAAGTTGCCAGGGAAACGGGACGCAAGGGCCTAAACCCAACGCCCCGGGCATGGGCGGCGCGCCGGGCATGGGACCCATACCTGGGTTTGGGGGCAACCGTGGCTTCAACGGGCTGGGAGGCATGGGGAGCCTGATGCAGATGATGCAGATGTTCCAGGGGCTTTCGGGAAACGGGCCGGGCTGGAACAATTCCATGGGCAACCCCATGCAGCTGGCCCAGATGCTGGGAAGCCTATTGGGGGGTAATCGGGGCTGATTTACGCCCCGACCCCTGCAAACATACGGATAAGAACAGATTCATCCTATGATTCCAAATACATTTTGTTGTCATATCCCGTCGGTATATGTATACTGTTACAAGGAACATGCCGCTGGACAGGCCGGCGGCCTTTGGAAGGTGAAACGATATGACACAAAGGATCTATGAAAACATTCCCGTGGTGGCTCTGCGGGGGCTGGTGGTGCTGCCTGGAGAGCTGCTGCATTTTGACGCGGGCCGGGAAAAGAGCGTGAACGCCCTACGGGAAGCCATGCGGCGGGACGACCTGATCTTCCTGAGCGCCCAGCGGGACGCCCGCAAGGCGGAAATTACCCCGGAGGATATTTTCGAGACCGGCACCCTTTGCAAGCTCCGGCAGATGCTCACCCTGCCTGGGGATAGCAACCGGGTATTTGTAGAGGGGTTATGCCGGGCGACGGCGGTATCCATTGCGGATGGGGACGCCTTTATGACGGCGGATATCGCCTGCCTGGAAGACAAGGACCATGATCCGGCGGAGGCGGAAGCCCTGCACCGGCGGCTGAGCAGCGCCCTGGCGGAATACGCCACCATGAGCACCCGTATGAATTCCGACGCATTGGCCAGCATAGAGAGCAAGAAGATCCCAGGCCCCTACGCGGACGCGGTGGCCAATGCGATCATGCAAAAAGCATCCGAACGTCAGCCCTTCCTGGAGGAGAGCGACCCGGTGGAGCGGATGAAGTGGGTGCTGCGGTTCATGGGTAAGGAGATCGAGATCCTGCGGGCGGACCGGCGCATCGCCAAGGAGGTCCAGACCCAGCTGGACAAGAACCAAAAGGAATATTACCTAAGGGAGCAGATCAAGGCCATCCGCAAGGAGCTGGGGGACACCCAGGCCACAGAGGTGGAGGCCATGCGGGAGCGGCTGGAAAAGAAGGACATGCCCCCGGAGATCCGGGAAAAGGTGGAACGGGAGATCGAACGCTATGGGGATCTGCCGGCGGGCAGCCATGAGCAGCCTCCCCTTCGGACCTATATCGAGTGTATGCTGGAGCTCCCCTGGAAGGAGGAGACGGAGGACAATACGGACTTGGCCAACGCCAGGGCTGTGCTGGAGGCGGACCATTACGGCCTGACCAAGGTAAAGGAGCGAATCCTGGAATATTTGGCTGTGGCCAACCTTACAGGCAAGGTGAACGGCCAGATCCTATGCTTTGTGGGACCGCCAGGGGTGGGGAAAACCTCGGTGAGCGCCTCCATCGCCCGGGCATTGGGCCGCAAGTTTGTGCGGATGAGCCTGGGAGGTATCCGGGATGAGGCGGAGATCCGGGGCCACCGGCGCACCTATATCGGGGCCATGCCCGGCCGGGTGGTCAGCGCCATGCGCCAGGCGGGCACCGTCAATCCGGTGATCCTCTTCGACGAGATCGACAAGCTGGCCGCCGATTGCCATGGGGACCCCTCCGCAGCCATGCTGGAGGTGCTGGACAGCGCCCAGAATTTCGCCTTCCGGGATCATTTCCTGGAGACCCCTTACGACCTTTCCAAGGTGTTTTTCATCACCACCGCCAACGACGCCTCCGCCATCCCAGCCCCCCTGCTGGACCGGATGGAGGTGATCGAGGTGCCCAGCTACCTGGATACGGAGAAGGTGCAGATCGCCAAGGGATATCTCTTGCCCAAGCAGATGGAAAAGCATGGGCTCAAGCGGAGCATGCTCTCCCTGCCGGAGGAGCTGCTGCCCAAGATCATACGGGAATACACCGCGGAAGCGGGGGTGCGGCAGCTGGAGCGGACCTTGGGGGCCATTTGTCGCAAGGCGGCCTGCGAGATCGGCGAAGGCAAGCAGCGGATCCGCATGACCCGCACCCGCCTGGTGGAATACCTGGGCCAACCCAAGCGCCGGGATCGGGCCGCTGCCCGGCCGGATGCGGTGGGGGTGGCCAACGGCCTGGCCTGGACCAGCGTAGGCGGCGAGCTGCTGGAGGTGGAGGTGGCGGCCATGCCCGGCAGCGGCAAGGTGGAAATGACCGGCCGGTTGGGGGATGTGATGCAGGAAAGCGTCCGGGCAGCCATGACCTTTGTGCGGGCCCATGGGCATATGCTGGGCATTGGGAATACGGTGTTCAAGGATATGGACATCCATGTCCACGTGCCCGAAGGGGCGGTGCCAAAGGACGGCCCCAGCGCCGGCATCACCATGGCCACGGCCATTGCCAGCGCCCTGTCCGGCATCCCGGTGAAGGCCGACCTGGCCATGACCGGCGAGATCAGCCTGCGGGGCAATGTATTGGCCATCGGCGGCCTAAGGGAAAAGCTGTTGGCAGCCGTGCGCAACGGCATTACCCAGGTGGTGATCCCCTTGGAGAACAAAGGGGATCTGGACGACGTGCCCCAGGAGGTAAAGGACGCCCTGCACATTATCTATGTGAAAAACGCCATGGAAGTGCTCCATGCGGCGCTAACCCATATGCCGGCGCCAAAGGATAGCTATACCCCGGTGGCCAGCCATCCGGCTGCTGCTCAAGGGAGCATGGTGATGCGGGATACGGACCGATAAACAAGGAGGCAGCATGGAACCCTTTGCCATCAAACAGGCAACCTTCCTCACCAGCGTGGGGCTGGGTACGCCCTATCCCCCGGCGGTGGATACCGGGGTGGAGATCGCCATGGTGGGCAAATCCAACGTGGGGAAATCCAGCCTGATCAATTCCCTATGCAACAACTTCAAGCTGGCCCGGGTATCCAGCAGCCCAGGCAAGACCCGGTTGATCAACTATTTCCTTATCAATCGGGAATTCTACCTGGTGGACCTGCCGGGCTACGGCTTTGCCAAGGCCCCCAAAACGGAACAGCAAAAGTGGGGCCAACTGATGGAAAGCTATCTTTCCAGCGGCCGGGTGACCCACATCTTCCTATTGCTGGATATCCGCCATGCCCCCACTGCCGAGGATAAGCAGATGTTTCAATGGATCTTATATTATGGGGTCCCCTTCACCCTGGTGGCCACCAAGGCGGATAAGCTGGCCAAGAGCAAACGGGCCCAGGCAGCCAACGCTGCGGCCAAGCTTCTGGGCGCGCCTCCCGCTGCCCTGGCCTACTCCAGCGAGACCGGCGATGGGCGGCAAACGCTGCTGGATACCATGGGAAATATTGTGAAAGACCATATTTCCTTGCATAATCCAAAAACGCCTATTGACATAGATACATCCCTTTTGCATAATATGGAATGAAGATCAAGCAGGTCTGCATTTATTTTCTAGTACCGGAGGAAGGGAAATGGCTCTGAAAAAGTGCCCGCGCTGTGAAATCAATTACGTCCGCGAAGGTGAAAAGTATTGTGATGTTTGCAAGCGCTACAGAAAGGGCGAAGTGGATACGGAAGAAACGGCGCCCCTTTGCGCAGAATGTGGAGAACGTCCAGCTGTGCGGGGCAACGACCTTTGCGCCATCTGCCTGCGGGAGGCCCGCCGGCAGGCCAACCTATCCAAGCTGACGGAGGAGATCCCTTCAGAAATGGATCTGGATCAGGTGGATATGGATGATATGGAAGTGCCCCTGGGCGGCGATGACGAGATCCCCGAGCGGGAGCTGGAGGAGATCGACCGGGAGCTGAGCGGCGATATGGACGACGAGGACCAGGAGGAGGAAGATCCCTTCTCCGATGACGAATAAAGGCAAGACGCCTGACGGGCGCTTGCAAACAGTACGGAGGTGCAGGTCATGGGTATTTTTGCTTTGGGTGACCTGCACCTTTCCCATGCTTCCAGCAAGCCCATGGACGTGTTTGGCCCCAATTGGGCCGGGCATGAGCAGCGGATCCAGGCTGCCTGGACCGCCATGGTGACCCCCCAGGACATCGTGCTGGTTCCCGGGGATATCAGCTGGGCCATGCATATGGCGGAGGCTGCCCCGGACCTGGCCTTTATCGCCAGCCTGCCCGGCCGCAAGGTGCTGCTGCGGGGCAACCATGACTATTGGTGGAGCTCCCTTTCCAAAGTGCGTAGCCTATTGCAACCGGATATGTTTGCCCTGCAAAACGACTGCATTTGCCTGGATGGCTGGGCTATCGTGGGGACCCGGGGCTGGGTCTGCCCAGGCAGCGCTTTATTCGACCCATCCCGGGATCAGAAGCTCTACGACCGGGAATGCATCCGCCTGGAGCTTTCCTTGCAGGCAGCCCCGCCAAACCTGCCTAAAATCTGTATGCTCCATTATCCCCCCTTCAACGAAAAACGCCAGCCCAGCGGCTTTACAGAGCTGCTGGAAGCCCATGGGGTGCGCTATGTGGTTTATGGCCATCTCCATGGCCGCTCCTGCAAAAATGCCTTTGAAGGGGAACGCAACGGCATCCAATACCACCTTTGTTCCGCCGATCACTTGGGCTTCGCTCCCAAGCGCATTCTGGAAGGCTGATGGGCGTTGCCCCCCTTTTGCCGCCTGGTGGCGGCTTTATTTTTTCTCATTATTGACATATGCCATTAATGCTGCTATAGTAAACCTATAACCGGCATATGTCAGAAATGTAGAAAGGGGATAGCCTATGCCTAGACCCACTCGATGCAGGCGGATCTGTGAAATGCCTCAGAATGCCAGCTTTGGCCCTGCGGGGAAGCAGGCGGAAAGGGAGATCGTAATGGGTGTGGATGAGTTTGAAACCATCCGCCTGATCGATCTAGAAGGCCTCACCCAGGAAGCTTGCGCCGCCCAGATGGGGGTAGGGCGCACCACGGTGCAGGCTATCTACGGCAGCGCCCGGCAGAAATTGGCTCAATGCCTGGTGGGGGGTATGGGGCTTACTATTGCCGGGGGAGACTATGTATTGTGCCAAGGGGATGCCCCTGGCTGCGGCCGAGGTTGCCGGCAGGGCCGGCGGTGCGGCTACAGGCACGGCGCGGATGCAACCAAAACAGAACGCTTTGAGGAGGAAACAACCATGCGGATCGCGGTAACCTATGAGGACGGGAAGGTATTTCAGCACTTTGGGCATACGGAACAGTTCAAGCTCTACGACGTGGAGGAAGGGCAGGTAAAAGCCACTGAGGTAATAAGCACCGACGTCAACGGCCATGGAGCCCTGGCACGGTTCTTGCAGGAACATGAGGTGGACACCCTGATTTGCGGGGGTATCGGTGGCGGCGCCCAGCAAGCCCTTGCCCTGGCGGGGATCAACCTGTACGGCGGCGTGAAAGGAGACGCGGACCAAGCGGTGGCGGATCTGTTGGCCGGCAAGCTGGCCTATGATCCTCAGGCCCGGTGCGACCATCACGACCATGCCCACGGGGCGGACCATGATTGCCATGGCCACGGCCATACCTGCGGCGGCCATTGCGGCGCCCACGAATAAACAGGAAGCCGATTTTTCGCAGCGTCCCCGGGGGGGCGGCGGGCGCGCCCAGCGCGCACAAAGCAGGGGCCGGGGGGCCCCACGGGCCCCCGCCCCCGCGTTGGGGGTTTGGGTGGGGGGGGGGGGGGGCCCCCCCCCCCCCCGGGCCCGCCAAACACCGCCGCCCCCCTTGGGAACGTTGCGGTCTCCGGTTCCCTCCCGGCCCATCCTCCTCCGCAACACCCCCAATACCGCTTCGGTTTCCTGTCCCATTCCGGCCCATCTTTTCCCGCAACACCCCCGCCCGGAACCGCTGCAATTTTCCAGCTTCCCCTCGGATTCCCCGCGCCTACCCTCCATTCTTTTTCCCTCCCATAAACCGCCATACCCCAAAAGCCTTTTGGAAACCAGCCGAAGGCTGGTTTCCAGGGCCGAGCGATTCGCAGCCCTTGGAGAAGCACCCCTCTCTCGCTTTGCATCCCGGGAGCGGCCCACACCCCTTCCGTTTTGCCCTTCCGCTTCGCAACTTCTCAGGGGTCTGGGGGCGGAGCCGCCCCCAGCCGGGGTCCAGGGGCGCGGCCGCCCCTGGCCATGCGGAGCCAATGCCACAAACTATCTCCCACCACCCCCTATCGGAATTTACACCTACTCCCGCCTGCATCCAAAAAGGGAGCCTTTTTTGCGGAGAAAATAATTCCTACTAATTTGCTATGGATTCTTGACAAGGGAAAGCGGGTATGCTAAAGTAGGATCGACAAAACAAAGTGATCCGCTTGGAATTGGAGGTGTGCCCATGAAGCTGTCTACCCGGGCCAGGTATGGCCTGAAGGCCATGGTGGATCTGGCGGAACGGTATGGGGGCGGTATGGTGAGCACAAGCGCCCTGGCGGCCCTGCAAGGGATCAGCGACGCCTATTTGGAGCAGCTGATCGCGGCGCTGCGGCGGGCGGGCCTGGTGGTTTCCGTGCGGGGGGCCCAAGGAGGGTATGCCTTATCCCGGCCGCCTGCGGAAATCAACGTGGGGGATGTGCTGCGGGCGTTGGAAGGCAGCACGGCAGTGATGGAGTGCGTGGGTACCGGCCGGGTCTCCTGCGGCAACGCGTGCTCCTGCAGCGCCCGGCCCCTATGGCTCAAGCTCCAGCGCCGCATTGACGAGGTGCTGGATACCACCACCCTGGCAGATATGGCGGAGGATTACAAACAGCAGCGCCTGCACATCCAGACGCTGGAAAACCATACGGAAGTACGAGGTTAACAGAATGAGAAAGGTGTATTTGGACAATGCGGCGACCACCGCCCTTTCCCCCCGGGTATTGGAGGCCATGCTGCCATACTTTACCCAGTATTACGGCAATCCCTCCAGCGTACATGCCTTTGGCCGGGAGGCCAAGCAGGGGTTGGATAAGGCCAGGGATCAGGTGGCCAAGGCCCTACATTGCGAACCTTCCGAGGTGATTTTTACCGGCTGCGGCACGGAGAGCGATAATACCGTATTGCTGGGGGTGGCCCAGCGGTATGGGGATAAAGGCAAGCATATCATCACCACCAATGTGGAGCATCACGCCATTTTGCATACCTGTGAATATTTGGAAAAGCAGGGGTATTCGGTGACCTATCTGCCGGTGGATCAGGACGGCCTGGTCACGGCAGAGCAGGTGGCGGCGGCCATCCGGCCGGATACCATCCTGGTATCCATCATGTTCGCCAACAACGAGGTGGGCACCATTATGCCTATCCAGGAGATCGGCGCCGTGTGCAAGGAAAAGGGCGTGCTGTTCCATACGGACGCGGTGCAGGCGGTGGGACATATCCCGGTGGACGTACAGGCCATGCACATCGATATGCTGTCCCTGTCGGCTCATAAGTTCCACGGCCCCAAGGGGGTTGGCGCCCTGTATTGCCGCAAGGGCATCCGGTTGCCGTCCTATATTATGGGCGGGGCCCAGGAAAGGGGCCGCCGGGCCGGCACGGAAAACGTGGCGGGGATCGTAGGGCTGGGGGCGGCCATCCAGCTGGCCACGGAACAGCTGGAGGAGAACCGGGCCAAGATGACGGCCCTGCGGGACCGGCTGATGACGGGGATCCAGGCGCGGATCTCCGAGGTAAAGCTAAACGGCCACCCCACCAACCGACTGCCCAACAACGTAAACTTCAGCTTCAAGTATATTGAAGGGGAGTCCATCCTGCTGATGCTGGATATGAACGGCATTGCCGCCAGCTCAGGCTCCGCCTGCACCAGCGGCTCCCTGGACCCCTCCCATGTGCTGTTGGCCCTGGGCCTGCCCCATGAGATCGCCCACGGTTCCGTGCGGCTCACCCTGGGGGACGAGACCACAGAGGAGGATATCGACTACACCATCGACGTATTGGAAAAGACCGTGGCGCGGCTGCGCGCCATGAGCCCCCTATATAAAGGCGAATAGAGGAGAACACCCATGTATACGGAAAAAGTATTGGATCATTTCAGCAATCCCCGGAATATGGGGGAAGTGGAAGGCGCCAACGGCGTGGGCATGGTGGGCAACGCCAAGTGCGGGGACATCATGCAGATGTTCATCAAGGTGAACGACGACGGAATCATCGAGGACGTGGGCTTTAAGACCTTTGGCTGCGGCGCAGCCATCGCCACCAGCTCCATGGCCACGGAGCTGATCAAGGGCAAAAGCGTGGAAGAAGCCCTGAAGCTGTCCAACGCGGCGGTGGTGGAGGCCCTGGAGGGCCTGCCGCCCCAAAAGATCCACTGCTCCGTGCTGGCGGAGGAGGCCGTACGGGCCGCGGTGGAGGACTACGAAAAACGCAAGGCCGAAGCCAAGGCCAAAGACCAGGCTTGACGCAACGAAAAAGGCCCCCTCAAGGGGCCTTTTTGGCTGTCGAAAAAGTGGCTTGCGCCACTTTTTCGAGGTGTTCATAGCTCCCTTGCGCCTACGGCGCGGCCAGGGAGCTATGCAAGGAAACCCTTGCTACGCAAGGCTTTTTGCGGATTTGACGCGCATGTCGCCAAATCCGATCAAAGCCTAAAATGGCTGCGATCTTCCATTCGCCAGAGGTTTTTCGACAAGCTGAAAGGCCCCCTCAAGGGGCCTTTTTTCATCGGAAAGAACCTAGGCGCTTTGCTTCCTCCTGGCAGCCAGACGGCGCCAGACGCCGGCGGCGATGGCGGCTATGCCCAACGCCATCGCGCCCATTTCCAGCAAGGAACGCCCTGCCCGGGACGTCGCCTGCCCCAGCTCCAGCCCGTTGTCATAGGAGATCCCAAAGGCATACCAGGGGGTCCCGTGGGCCATATGGAAGGGCTCGGGGAAAACGTAGCTCTGGGCCAGCCGGTACTGGGGAAAGAGCAGGTGCTTGTCATATACCCGGCACCAATAGCCGTCCTCCGCCTCCCCGGCGAACACCAGGGAATTTGCCGCCTGGGCCCGTTCGCCCGGCTGGCCGGACAGGTCTTGGCTTTGCAGGGCCGCCGCCGGGATGGGGTACCATGCCACGGAAACCAGCAGCCCGCAGAGCAACAACCCCAGCAGGACGGCCAGGGAGATCAGAAAATAATAGGACCTTGCGCGCATGATACCCTCCTTTGGCTCAAGGGGAAAACCATTTTTCCAAGATACATATGTATGCCGGGGAAATGGAGCAATACTAGATGTTATGTCCAACTAATAATTCTGAAATAAGTGTCTGTAAACATGTGATAAAATACAGTATTACCAAAATCAGTATTTCTCCAGCAAGTCGCAGGATTAAAGCCATTCCAAAATGTAGTATTCCTATATTGTGAATATTCTGGCCTTTGGTCTGTAATATAATACTTTGAACTTGTAAACGAGTTTGTATGTCCGGTGTAATCGACATCGGTTAGCTCAAAAGTATATCTTGTTTCTTCA
The DNA here is from genome assembly GCA_900543475.1 of uncultured Eubacteriales bacterium. GTDB lineage: Bacteria > Bacillota > Clostridia > Christensenellales > CAG-138 > Pelethousia > Pelethousia gallinarum. The sequence goes on along the minus strand of UQRU01000032.1, from coordinate 10,001 downwards.
CACCCCAGCGAAGTCTGTGGGAAAATATAATTAGAACCACTGACTACTACACCGGCCCCGGCTATGAGCCAATTAACCACTGCTCCACCTATAGCACCTGGTAATGCTAATACGGAAAGAATTAACCCAGTAAGCGTCGCAAGCGAACCCACGTTACCATTTAGGGTATAACTTGAACTGGAATAAAATGCTGAACTATAGGATACAGAAATTCGTCTTGTTCCTCCAGTTGCATCATATGTTATTCTTCCCATATAAGTGGAGCTTGCAGCTCTTGTGTTGTTGTTATTATTTGTAATTTGTTGATTAGCAAGACAAACTTGTCTTGTGTCAATAGTGTAGACTTCATTGTTGGCAACCGTATAATCGGTTATATATAAATTATATGGCGATCCTTTGTAAATCTGTACTTTCTTAACATATTCACCATTATGATACTCTTTTAGTATTATATTACCATCTGCATCATCTTGGTAGGTAACGAATGTTCCGTTTTCCTTATCTTCAGCAATTTTAATTGGCACATTTAGACTAAATACAGTTGCTGTTTGGAAAAATATTATGCTAATCGCTAGTAAAACAGAAAGCAACTTTTTCATAATATGTACCTCCTTTGTTGCTTTTTAATCAAGTACTCTTTAAAAAAAACTCTTTTAATAAATCATTTTTATCACATCCTTTCATGATTTTTAAAAATTAAATTTATAATTATTAAATTTAATGCTAGCTACAATAATTTACAAGAACAATGAAAAAATTTATTTTACATTATAATAATAACAATAATAAGTAAATTTGTCAACATGCTATATTTAAAATTCAAAGGAAATATCGCATTTTATTCTCTATTTACTTTAAAAAAGCCACTCTAAATAAGGTAAAAAAATAACGATATCATGCCAATGATCCCCAACGGCCAGGAACCCAGCCCCTCCAGCCGCCTATTGGGTCATGTGCTGCCAAAGCTGCCCATCCGCATGGCCGTGGACAGGCAGGCCGAAATGGCTTTGGTAGGCTTCCAAGGCCCGGCGGGTAGCCGGGTTGAAGTGGCCGGTGAGCAGGCAGGGAAAGCCTCGCTGGTTAAGAAGCTCTTGCAGGAGGAACACATGGGGTCCCGCGTCCCCGGGGGCCAAATAGGGGTATCCCCGGCCTGGAATGGAGGCGGCGCTGGCAGCCACTTCCCCATGGACCCAGTTGGGGGTCCAATAGGGAGGTTCCACATAGGAAAACATAGGGCTTTTTAGGCAAAAGGCCCATAGGCGCTTGCGTTTTTCCTCGGTCAACCGCCGGCCCATATCCAGGGCAAGCCCTGCATAGTGGGGGGATTGCCCCTTGCCTGGGGGCAGGAAACAGCATTCCACATCCACGGGCCCCAAGGCGTCTCCCAGGGCCTCATAGGCGGATAACACCCGGCTATCGGTCCAAGCAATTCCATCCCGCACATGCTGAAAAGCCCGACCCTCCAGTCCGGCAGGTAATTCTTTGTCCCCTATGCAGCGGAAATCGCCGATCCTATGCTCATATACAAAAATCATCGCCATATGACAGCATATGGCGATGGAAGTACAGGTGTGTATAGGTTTTGGGAAAAGGGCCTATTGGCCCACGGTCCAGGAGCCAGCCGGGTAGACGATGTTCCCGGCGGCGTCCACCAGGTTGCCGGCGGCGTCCACCGTCAGGATCACGCCGTTCACCACAAAGGACTGGCCTGCCAGGCTGTTCAGATCCGGGGTGGGGGTGGGCACCATCTGGCCGGTGGCGTAGTAATAATAGTTGCCGTCCTCCCCCTGGTAGATAGTGGGGGTCCTGGGGGGCAGAGAAGCGCCAGGGGAAAGCACCTTAGCTTCATCCGGCTCGTCCGCGGCGTCGAAGATGAACTGGTGCAGGGCCAGGGCGTTGGCGGGCAGGTCGGTGAGGAATACGAAGGAGCCTTCATAGCGGCCGTTTTCATAGAGGTCGTCCACCGGCAGCCGGTAGCTGAGCAGGCCCTGGGTGTTCATGGAAAGGGCGGAGGTGGCGCATTCCAGGATCCGGGCGTTGGTCATGTTGGTCTCCACCAGGGGCAGGATCTCCTCTAGGAAGGAATACTGCTTGGTGAGGCTGGCGTCTTTGAACTTGGCAAACACCGCGTTGAGCACCTTGAACTGGCGGTTGGTCCGGGAAAAATCGCTGTCGATCTTCCGCACCCGGGCATAGCCCAGGGCTTGCTTGCCGGTGAGCTTCACGTTCCCCGCCTCGGCGAAGATAAACCCATCCCACAGGTCCGCGATCCCCCGCTCCTTGTTCAGGCCGGCAATGCAGTCATTGGCCGCGCTGATCTCCTCGGCGGTCATGCGGACCGTAACGCCCCCCAGGGCGTCGATCACATCTTCAAACATGTTGAAGTCCACCAGCACGTAATCCTGCAGGTTCATGTGAAAGTTCTCATTGATGGTGGCCAACAATAGCTCCACCCCGCCTACGGCCGCCGAACGGTTCATTTTGCCATAGCCGTTATCCGGGATGTTCACCAGCATGTCCCGCATGAGGCTGGTGAGCTTCAGCCTGCCGTTCTTTTTGTCGATGGTGGCGATCATCACCGTATCCGCCCGGCTGTTCCCGCTGCTGCCCCGCCGGTCCACCCCGATGAGCAGCACGTGGATAAACTGGCTGTCCTGAAGGTTTGCATCCATGTAGTCCAGCTGTTCCTGGGTCAGGATGGTTTGGTTATACAGCTCGCTCAAGGGCAAGGGCGTGGGAATGGGGGTGGGCGTAGGCGAAGGAGTCGGCCCTGGGGTCAGGGCCGGGGTAGCCGTGGGGGAAGGCGTAGGGGTATAGGTGACGGCATTCTCATCTTCAAAGGTAGTGCTGCCGGTCCGATCTAACTTATTGAGCAGGTTCAGGCCCAAAAAAACCACCACTGCCCCGATCAAAAGGACGACGCCCAGCAGGACCAGAAGAATGGTACGCAAGGTATGTTTGCGGCGCTTTTCCGGGGCATGTCCTGGGGATTTATCGGAAGTTGGACGTTGTTCCATGAGGATCTCCTGTCTAAAAATGGTGAATGCAGACGGTAAACCGCCTATAGAGTGAGTATACAACCAGCCGGATGGGACTGTCAACGCAGCTTTTATTGGTTAGGCTTGCACCGGCTGGGAATATGTTGTACTATAAGATGATATGAAAAATGGGAGAGTATGCCATGCAAGAGGCTTACGGCGGGTTTGCCGCCCTATATGATCCCCTGATGCAGGATGTGGACTATGATGGTTGGGCGGGATACCTGGCGTCTTTTTTGCCCCCAAGCGGCATGATCGTGGATTGCGCTTGCGGCACCGGCGCCATCACCATCCGGTTGGCCCGGAAGGGGTTTTCCATGATCGGGGTGGATATTTCCCCGGAAATGCTGGAGCAGGCCGCTACCAAGGCCCGGAAGGCAGGCTTGCGGATTCCCTTCGTCTGCCAGGATATGGCCAGGCTCCAGCTGCACCGGCCCTGCCAAGGGATCGTATGCGCCTGCGACGGGGTGAATTACCTGGATAACCTGGAGGATGTGGAAGCGTTTTTCTCCGCGGCCCACAGGGGGCTCTGTCCCGGGGGCTGGCTGTTGTTTGACGTATCCTCTGCTTATAAACTGGAAACCATCCTGGGAAACAACACCTTTGCCCAGGCGGAAGCGGATTGCGCCTATATTTGGGACAATGCCTTCGATGGGGAAAGCCGGCTGCTGGAGATGCGGCTCACCTTTTTCCAGCGGGAAGGGGATGGCCGATACCGGCGATTTGCCGAACGCCACATCCAGCGGGCCCACACCCAGGAGGAACTGACCCGCGCCTTGGCCCGGACGGGGTTTTCGGTGCAGGTGTTTGACGCCTTTACCCGGCAAGCCCCTGGGCCGGAAAGCCAACGGCTGCAATTTGTGGCCCAAAGAAGATAATAATAGGAGAAATTTTATGCAGGATAGGATAATACGGGGCCTTCTAGGCCAGGATACCGCCCGGTTCACGGCCATCAGCGGGAAAGACCTTTGCGAAAAAGCCCGGCGCACCCATGGGTTGTCCCGGGTATGTACGGCCGCTTTGGGACGTACCCTATTGGCCACCGTGATGATGGGGACCGATCTAAAAGATCCCCGGGACCGGCTTACCACCATCATCAAGGGCGGGGGCCCGGCTGGGAATATCGTATGCACCGCAGGCAATGCCGGCGCGGTGAAGGGATATATTGAAAACCCGGGGCTTGAGCTGCCGCTGGGCCCGGATGGGAAGCTGGACGTTTCCACGGCGGTGGGCTGGTTCGGCGAGCTGACCGTGGTGCGGGACCTGGGTATGAAGGAGCCTTATGTGGGCCGGTGTAACCTGGTATCCGGGGAGATCGCCGAGGACTTTGCCCAGTATTTTGTCATGAGCGAGCAGCAGCCTTCCCTGGTATATCTGGGGGTACGGGTAGACCCCCAGTCGGGGGCGGTGCGGGCCGGCGCCGGCCTGATGATCCAGCCCTTGCCCCAGTGCCCGGAAGAGGATCTGGACGCCCTACAGGCCAGGGCGGAGGGCATCAAGGCCATGGCGGGCATGCTGGATGACGGCATGGAGCTGGAAGCGGCGCTCGCCCAATTGTTCCAGGGGCTTCCATGGCGGCAAACCCAATGGTTGACGCCGGTATTCCGGTGCGACTGTAGCCGGCAACGGTTGGAACAGGCGTTGATCTCCTTGGGCCGGGATGAGCTGGAGGACATGATCCAAACCGAGCATGGCGCCCAGCTTACCTGCCATTTTTGCAATACCCAATACGATTTTAACGAGGCGGATTTGCGGCGGCTGCTGCAAGAAGCCACGGAGGACGGAAAGAAAAAAGCATGAACCAAACGGGATATAGCAAAGGGCCGGGCCGGGTCCTGCCATTCAAGGGGACGGGGACCCATTATTTCCGGCAAGCCCTGTCCAAGGCGGACAGCAACGATCTCCCCGGCGCTTGCGCCAGCTATCAAATGGCCCTGCGATTGGAGCCAGATAATCCGGAATACATTTTGGGCATGGCGGAAATGCTCACGGGCATGGGCCGGTTTGATGACTCCAATCGGGTGCTGCTGCGATATTTTCCCGAGGAGAAGGACCGGCCGACAGAGTGCTATTTTGGCATGGGCTGCAATTTTTACGGCCTGATGGAATATGGCAACGCGCGCAATGCGCTGGAGCGGTATTTGGATCTGGAGCCGGAAGGGATGTTCGCATATGATGCCTATGATATGCTGGATGCCCTGGATGCGTATGGGGAAGAGAATATGAGCGAAGTCACCGTGCTGCAAAAGGAAGAGGCATTGGAAAAAGCGCGGCAACGGATGGCGGAAGGGGAGCTGGATCAGGCGGAGACCCTGCTGGAAAAGGAACTAGAGGTACGGCCAGACCATATGGCCGCCCGGTGCGACTTGGCGCTGGTATGGTATTGCCGGCAGGAGAAGAAGCGGGCGGAGGCGGCCTTGGAGCAGGTGCTGCAAGAAGCGCCGGAGCATGTGCAGGCCCGCTGTACCCGGGCGCTGCTGCGGCAGAGCAACCATGATATGCAAGGGGCCATGGAGGACGCGCAGGCGCTGCGGGAAATGGCCATTGAGGATATGGACGATTTGCACCGGGCCAGCCTCACCCTGATGGAACTGGGAGATTTTGCCGGGGCGCAGCCCTTTTTGCGCAAAATGGCCCAGCGCGCCCCCTATGACACGGGGATCTTGCACCGGCAGGGGATATGCGCTTACGCATTGGAGGAATACGACCGGGCGGCCCACTATTATGACCTGCTTACCAAGATAGACCGGACGGATACCATTGCCCGGTATTATCGCAGGCTATGTAAACGCACGGCAGCCGGCGGGAAAAAGCGGCAGGGCCTGCCCCTACATTATCAAGTGCCCATGGATGAGGTGGTGCAACGGGTACGGACGTTGAATAACTACATCCGCAAGTCCAAGGAGGCACAACAGGCGGAATGGGGACCGGAAGGGGAATTGACCGGCCTTGCCCAGTGGTGCCTGACCCTAAGCGAAGACGATATACGCCAGGCGGCGTTGCATTTGATCGCCAGCTTTGGGGACGTGTGGAGCGAGCGGCTGCTGCGGGATTTCGCCTTGCGGCGGGAGCCGGATGCGGAGATCAAGCGCAGGGCGCTGGGCCTATTGAAGCATATAGGGGCCAAAGAGCCCTATCTTACCTATATAGATGGGCAGATGATGGAGAGCCGGGTAAGCCTATTGCCCGGGTTGCCGGAAAACCTGCCGGCCCCTTACCGGGACGTGCTTAAGACCTGTTTAGAAGGCATGCGGGGGGTTCGCTCCGAAGACGCCGTCCAGCGGGCAGGGAAGCTATGGCAAAGCTATTTGGAGCAGGAAAACCATTATGCCCACCTGACCGGGGCGCAGGTGGCCGCTTTGGCGGCTGCATTGGAATACACAGCCTGCCAGGCAGCGGAAGAAAAGGTCACCAAGCTGGAGCTATGCCGCAAATATGGGGTATCCATGTTGCGGTTTAATGGGGCGCTGGCGAAACTGAACGGGAAGGAACCAAAGGCATGAGATACATCGCCACCTGTAAACTGGGACTGGAGCGGGTCGTTTCAGGGGAACTGAAGGGACTGGGCATAGAGGTAGAACGGGTAGAGGATGCCCGGGTGCTGTTTTTAGGCGAGCCGGAGGATATGGCCCGGGCCTGCGTGTGGCTGCGCAGCGCAGAGCGGGTGCTTCAGGAAGTGGGCAGCTTTGAAGCGCGCACCTTTGACGAACTCTTCGAGGGAGTCAAAGCCCTGGACTGGAAAGCATATCTGGGGAAAAATACCTTCATCCACGTAAACGGGAAAAGCGCCAAGAGCACCTTGTTCAGCGTATCGGATTGCCAAAGCATCACCAAGAAGGCCATCGTGGAAAACCTGAAGGCCGCGTATGGAATATCCATTCTGCCGGAAACAGGGGAACGGGTCATCGTGGAGGTGGGCCTTTTGCGGGACCAGGTGACGCTGGCGTTGGACCCTTGCGGGGCAGGGCTGTCCCGCAGGGGCTATCGCACTTACAATGTAACGGCGCCCATCAGCGAAAGCCTGGGGGCGGCCATTTTGTTGCTTTCCAGATACCGGGGGGATAAGCCCCTTTTGGACCCCATGTGCGGCAGCGGCACCTTCCCCATAGAGGCTGCCATGATCGTCCAAAATATAGCGCCGGGCTTACACCGGAGCTTTGCAGGGGAAAGTTGGCGGTTTTTGCCGCCCGGCCTTTTCGACCGGGCGCGGCAGGAAGCCCAGGATCGTATGGACCGGCGACCCGTGGCCATTTTGGGCAGCGACATCGATGCGCGGTGCATCGATCTTTGTAAAAAGCACGCAAAAAAGGCTGGCGTCATGGTGCAATGGGCTGTGCGGGATTTTCGGGAATATGGAAAGGACGCCACCCTTTTGGCCTACACAGACGGGCAACCGGGGCTTATGGTATGCAATCCTCCCTATGGAGAACGGCTAGGCGAGCGCAAAGCCGCGGAAACTATTTATAGGCAGCTGGGCACCTTAGCCAAGGAAATGCCAGGTTGGCGGCAAAGTATCATCACTTCCCACCGGGACTTTGAGCGGTGCTTTGGTAAGCAGGCTGACAACCGGCGTAAATTATCCAATGGAGGTATGCCCTGCACATTATATCAATTTTTTAGAAATTAACCCTTTACAAATGCAGTGCCATCCGCTATAATAAATACCGTTCCCGGGAAACCGGGCGCGAAATGGGGCATTAGCTCAGTTGGTAGAGTGCCACACTGGCAGTGTGGATGTCAGCGGTTCGAGTCCGCTATGCTCCACCAGAAAAACCGCCAAATTTCTAGGGTTTGGCGGTTTTCTTTTTGCTTACAACCGCCGAAGAATCGCCCTGCCAGTGTGTTGCCTGGCCCGATTTTAACCAAAGTTTGCGAATTCTTTTTCGGGCGTTTCGCCCATGAATTGGGCATAGGATACGTTGAATTTTATATCCAGCGTGTAGTCGCTGGATACCGTCACCCGCGCAATAAGCGCGGAAGCAATCATCTTTTTAACCGGAAGCTCCGCCGTAGCATACAGCGCGCCCCAGCTTTGCAGCTGCTTTAACTGGGCCGCCGTTTCTTCGCAAAGAAGATCCACCCGCTGTACGCTCTCGCTGGCTTCCTGGTACCGGGCTGTGGCGGCGGCAACCTTTTCCTCAGCAACCTTGAGCATCTCCGCCAATACGCTTTGGGGCAGTTTGCTTTCACCCCGGATGATTTTGAAAACCTCGCTTTGCAGCTCCTGCATCTCCGAGGAGGCCGCATCCAGCTCTGCCTTGGCCTGCTGCTGCAAGGCTGCCGCTTCCGCAATCTTTGCCTCGCAGCGCATCTTGACCAGCGGCTCCGCTGGCGCATCGGTGAATCTGGAGAAGATGCTGTAAAGCAGCCGGTCGATCACCTCGTCTATCTTTTTCGCCGTATAGCCGCTTTGGCCAGTGCAAAGGGCACGGTGCCGTACCTTGTTGTAGCAGGCATAGCGGTGAATGCGGCTTACGGTGGTGCTGCCATCGGCATTTTTGTACTTCTTGGGGTTGGTGGTGGCCACCAGTTTGCCGCCGCAATGGGCGCAGTAGATGTTGCCGGAAAGCAGCGTTCCCCCCAAAGTGTGCCGGGGAACGGCACGCTGTTCCATATAGGCGGCAGAACGGGCTTTTAACAGTTCCTGGGCCCGGGCAAAGGTAACGTCGTCGATGATCTGTAATTCCGAAATAGGCGCGGAAATATATTCCCCGCACTTGATACGGCCCGTATAGGTAACGCGGCCCAGCATATGGCGTATGGTGGTGTTGGTGAATACGCCGCCGCTGCGGCAGGAGACGCCCATGCTGTACAGGTGATTGCCAATGGTATGGGTCCCCATGCCCTCGTTGACATATTTATCGAAGATGAGCCGGACGATGGCAGCTTCTTGGGGCAGCACCCGCAGGTCTTTTACCGGCGCGCCGTGCTTGTTCATCCGGCCCAGGAACACGCTTTCGTAGCCATAGGGGGCTGCGCCGCCATGATAATGGCCTTCTTCAGCGATTTGTGCCAGGCGGGTGCGAATGCGGATAGAGGTCTTTTCGCTTTCGCCAGCAGCCTGCCAGAAGCGTATGTAATTGGTGAGCTTGTCCACATGGCTTTCAAACCGCTGTTCGCCTTCTTTTACGCTCCATACCCGGATGCCCTGCTTGACGAACCACTCTACAATAAACGGGGTTTCGCTTTCTATGCGGCCCAGCCTGTCAAACATAAAGACCAGCAAAATATCAAATTCGTGTCGCATAGCCTTCTGTTGCAAGATCTGAATTGCATCCCGATCCTTGGCGGAAACCTTAAATCCGGATACGCCCTTTTCGGAAAGCTCGTCTACGAAATGCCAGCCCTGTTGGGCGATGTATGCATGGCAAGCCTGGCGCTGCATGGGGATATCGTCCCTAAGTTTATCTACCTGGCCCAGGGTGGACACCCGGTATAAACAGAACACACGGTTTTGTATCTCTGGATGATGGAACGCTACGTTTTGCATGATATAACCTCGCTTTCACATAGGGCGGTGCTGCGGGCCAATTCATGCTTCAAATCGACAAACCAGAATATACAATTTTCAAGGTGCAAATGGGAGTCAGTGCGCAAGATTATTATCATAGCAGCGGCTGTAATCTGCAAATGTGTGGAGGGTCGTTTGGGGTTTGCGCATAATGGTTGAGCAGAATGGTTCGCACGGCGTCTATCACGGCGGGATTAGGTTCTGCGCTGAAGGAAAGGGCAACCATCCCTTCGGCAAGTTTGATAACTTTATTCTCCATGAGAAAGCCTCCTGAAGTACGATATACTTTATGTGAGGACCCCTGCCGCGCCGCAAGAAGCGCAGCAGAATCCGCAGCAAGTAAAAGGAAATGCCCGGACCGGCCGGCTCCGGCCGGAGACAGTCCCAAGTTTTGTGTAAACCTCCTGGGTGGTGTAGAATAGAAGCACGGCACAGGAGGATTACTATATGGC
>UQRU01000031.1 GCA_900543475.1 uncultured Eubacteriales bacterium | reverse complement strand
ATTTGCCGTACATGCCGCCAAATCCGATGAAAGCCTAAAAGGGCTGCGATCTTCTATTCGTCAGAGGTTTCTCGACAGGCTGAAGCGCCGGCAGAATACCCTGCCGGCGCTGATGCGAAACCCAGTCCACAAGAATAATAATGGAAAAAATAATACCCAGAGGCAAGGCTTTAAGAATCAGAAAGTCATGCCCGACATAATGGATAGGCCGATGGCGTCGGTATCGGTGGGGTTATGGAGCCTATGCTGGACGCCTTCGGTGAGGTAGAGGCTATCCGCCTGCTGCAAAAGGACGGTTTCATTTTCCATCTGCACTTCAATTTGCCCCTGCACTACCACAAAACATTCATCGGACTCGTGAGCGGAAAGGGATTCGCCGCCATAGGATTGGGGACGGAGGGTCACCATGACCACCTCCACTTTGGGGGTGATGCCGCTGGTATGCACGATGGGGCTGAGGAATTCATAGTCGATGGAGGAATCCGAGAACATGGCTTTTTTCCGTTGGCCCATGCGGGTGACATAGCTTTCGTTGTTTTCGGAAAACATCACGTTCATGGGTAGGTTGAGGGCGCGGGATATGCGCCGCAGCACCGAAAGGGAAGGGTCCACCAAGCCCCGTTCGATCTGGGAAAGACCGCCGGAAGTGATTCCCACCTGTTTGGAAAGCTCCTCAAGGGTAAGGTTCATTTTTTTTCTGCGTGTTCGAATGACATTTCCTAGCATGGTTTTATCTCTCCAGTATGGGTCATAGTGCGCGCAAGCGAAAAAACAGTGGCAAGTTTTTTAAGAACGCTTGGCTGTTCAAATATTATAATATAAAAACTGTGCATGTGCAAATTTTCGACGAAAAATTCATATTTACCAGCCCCAAAAAGGCGGAAACAATTACAACAATGGGAAAAAGAGCCAATTGCTACAAGAGCCGGAGGCAAGAGTCTCCGGCTCGTAATCAGCCTTTTACACGCTAGGTCAAGGGACCTAGGTTACAGCCTACGCAGATGGCTATCCGAGGGGGTGAGGATCTCAGCGCCGGTCTCGGTGATGAGGACGTTCTCCTCGATGCCCAGGCTGCCCACGTTGTCCTGGAAGATGTAGGGTTCGATGGAGAACACCATACCCGGCTTGAGCAGGATGTGGGTATCGGAATCCAGCATGGGGTATTCGTGAACGCCCACGCCGATGCTGTGGCCGCACCAGTGCTTGTATACGTTGATCTCGGCGAACTTGCTGTTGTCCATAAAGTCGTCCACCACCTTCACCACCTGGTCGATGGGCGTGCCGGGCTTCATGGCGTCGATGCCCCGGTAGCAGGCTTCCCGGGCCACGTCAAACATCTCCTGCTGGTAGTCGGTGGGCTTGTCGATGACCGCTTCCCGGATGATGTCGGACACATAGCCGTCATAGCTGGGGCCGCCGTCCACCAGGATGATCTCCCCAGGCTGGATGGGCCGCCGGGAGGGGGGGCAATTGCCTTGGGAATACCGTTCCGCGCCAGCCCGGATGCCCAGGGTCAGGGAGGATTCCGCACCCAGGCGGTAGTATTCCTCCATGATCATGGAGTTGAGCTCCAGCTCGGTGTAGCCGGCCCGGAGCCGGTCAAAGCCCCGTTCGATGCCCTTGCAGTTGATGTCGCAGGCCTTACGGATGGCCTGGATCTCCAGGGGGGATTTAATGGAGCGCACAGCCCAGAGCATATCCGCCGCATCCACCAACGTGGCGTCCTTAAGGGCGGCGAAGAGCTGCTGGGTCATGTCATAGTTGAGATGGATCTTATGGCCGGTGCCGAATTCCATGCCGACCCGGCCGTTCAGCTTGCCCTTTTCCGCCAGCAGGGACACGATGGCCTGGGCGTAGGTGGGATACTCAGCGGTGCCAAAGCGGCGGATATCCTCCACGCTGGAGGTGACCCGTACGGTCTCCGCGCCACCCTTGGTGGTGGCGATGGCGGTGCTGCCGTCGTCGGTGATCACCAATACGCCGGGGGTGGACACCTTGCTGCACCATACGATGCTGCGGAAGCCGGAGAAGTAGTAGGTGTTCTCATCGCTGGTGAGGATCAGGGCGCCTACGCCGTTCTTGTGCATCTGCTCCACAATTTTGGCCAGCCTCGCCTCGTATTCGGCCGCCGGGAACAGGCTCAACAGGGAATCTCTCATGGTTGGTTACGCTCCTTTACAAAAAAGCATGATATTGCCGCATCCCAATGGGACGCGAAGGGTAAGGACGCGAGACCCGCGTCCTTGAAAACCATATGACGTCCCGCCAGGGGTCAATCCTGGGGGGCTTGGCCCTTGCACAGATGGCAGGCGGCAAAGTGCCCGGGGGCGATCTGCGTGAGGGCAGGCTTGCTGTTGGCGCAGGCCTCGGTGGCGTATTTGCACCGGGTGTGGAAGCAGCAGCCGGCAGGGGGGTTCAGGGGGCTGGGCACGTCCCCGCCCAGGGTGCCGGACATACTGGTCACATCCGGGTCCGGAATGGGGATGGCGTCCAACAGGGCCTGGGTATAGGGGTGGGCAGGGTTGGCAAACAGCTCCCGCTTATCCGCCAGCTCCACGATATTCCCCAGGTACATCACCGCGATCCGGTCGCAAACGTGCTTCACCACGCTCAGGTTATGGGAAATGAACACATAGGTGAGCTTGTACTTGTCCTGCAACTCCGCCATCAGGTTGAGGATCTGGGCCTGGATGGACACATCCAGGGCGGAGACCGGCTCGTCGCACACGATCAACCGGGGATTGAGGGCCAAGGCCCGGGCCACGCCGATACGCTGGCGCTGGCCGCCGGAAAATTCGTGGGGATAGCGGTTGATGAACTCCTCCCGGATGCCCACGTCCTTGAGCAGCTGGCGCACCTTTTCGATCCGCTTCGCCTTAGGCACCCCATGGGCCACCAGGGGTTCCGCCACGATGCGGCCCACGGTGAACTTGGGGTCCAGGGAGGAATAGGGGTCCTGGAAGATGATCTGGATCTCCTTTTTCAGGGCCTTTTCCTGGTTTTTGGGCACCTGGAACAGGTCCTGGCCATCGTATTCGATGGAGCCCGCAGTGGGGGAGAGGAGCTTGACGATCATCTTGCCGGTGGTGGATTTGCCGCAGCCGGATTCCCCCACCAGGCCGAAGGTCTCCCCTTCGTATACGTCGAAGCTGATGCCGTCCACCGCCTTCACATAGCCCTTCTTGGGGAAGAGGGACTTGCTGTTGAGCTTGACGGGATAGTATTGCTTTACATCCTTTACGGATAGAAGTACCTTACGCATGGGTTTCACCTCCCTGGCAGTTCCAGCAGCGCACCCGGTGGCCGTTGCCTACGTCAAAGATGGGGGGCCGCTCCTTCAGGCAGCGCTGGCAGGCGTGCTCGCACCGGGGGGCAAAGCGGCAGCCTTCCGGCAGATCCCTGGGGCTGGGCACCATGCCCTTGATGGTATATAGGGTATCCCGTTCCTCGTTGATGCTGGGGATGGACTTGAGCAGGCCGATGGTATAGGGATGCCGGGGGTCCTTGAAGATGGTGCGCACGTCCGCGTATTCCACCTCTTCCCCCGCGTACATCACCATCACGTTCCGGGCGATCTGGGCGACGATGCCCAGATCGTGGGTGATGAGGATGATGGAGGTCTGGGTCTTTTCCTGCAAGCCCGCCATGAGCTTGAGGATCTGGGCCTGGATGGTCACATCCAAGGCCGTGGTGGGCTCGTCCGCGATAAGGATCTTGGGGTTGCAGGCCAGGGCCATGGCGATCATCACCCGCTGGCGCATACCGCCGGAGAGCTGATGGGGATAGTTATGGATGCACTTCTCCGGGTTGGGGATCTCTACCAGCCGCAGCATCTCAATGGCCCGCTCCCGGGCCTGCTCCTTGGTCATGTGCTGGTGGAAGGTAAGGGATTCCATGATCTGCTTGCCCACGGGGAATACCGGGTTCAGGGAGGTCATAGGCTCCTGGAAGATCATGCTGATATCGTTGCCCCGGACGGAGCGCATCTCCTTTTCCGTAAGGGAAAGGAGGTTTTTGCCGTTGTAGAGGATCTCCCCGTCGATGATCCGGCCCGGGGGATTGGCGATGAGCCGGAGGATGGATAGGGACGTTACGCTTTTGCCGCAGCCGGATTCCCCCACGATGGCCAGGGTCTCCCCCCGCTCCAGGCTAAAGTCCACCCCGTCCACCGCAGGGATGACCCCTTCATCGGTGTAGAAATACGTTTTGAGGTTTTTGACTTCCAATACTTTTTCTTCTTGCATGGGCAACCTCCTTAACCGTTTTTCAGCCGGGGATCCAGGGCGTCCCGCAGGCCGTCGCCCACCAGGCTGAAGCTGAGCACCACCAGGGTAATGGCCACGCCGGGGATCACCGCCGCCCAGGGATAGCTACGGATGGCGTCCCGGGCAGTGGACAGCATGGCGCCCCATTCCGGGTTAGGCGGGGTCACGCCCAGGCCCAGGAAGGACAGGGAAGAAGCGGTCAGGATGGCGGTGCCCAGGTTCAAGGTCACGTTGACGATGATCTGGGACATGGAATTGGGGATGATGTGGGTCATGATGATCCGGGCGTCGCTTACCCCCATGACCTTACAGGCCTGGACATATTCCGAGCCCTTCAGGGTAAGCACCACACCACGGACCATTCGGGCAATATAGGGGATGGAATAGAAGGCGATGGCCGCCATGGTATTTTCCAAGCCGCTGCCCAATATGGCCACCACCACGATGGCCAACAGCAGGCCGGGGAAGGCCAGCAGGAAGTCCACAAACCGGGAGATCAGGGAATCCAGCCAACCGCCGTAATAACCGGCCAGCACCCCCAGGGCCACGCCGATGGCGGAGCCGATGATGGTGCCCACAAAGCTCACCAACAGGGAGACCCGGGCGCCGTAGACCATACGGGTCAGGGTATCCCGGCCCAGGTTATCCGTGCCCAACAGGTGCTCCCAGCTGGGAGGGGCATATTTGTTGGCAATGTCCTGGGCGTTGGGGTCCTGGGTGCACAGGAAGGGGCCGATGAGGGCCATGAGCAGGAACAAAAGCAGGATAATGCCGCCGATGAGGGAGGCCTTTCTGCGGATAAAACGCTTAAAAATATCGGCTGTCACAGGTATGCTCCCTCCTATTCGTAACGGATTTTCGGGTCAGCCACCGCGTAGAGCAGGTCTACGATCAGGTTGACCAGCACAAAGGTACAGGCCAGCACCAGCACCGTGCTTTGCACCACGGGATAATCCCGCTCCAGCACCGCGTCCACCAGATAGCGGCCGATGCCCGGGATGGAGAAAACGGTTTCCACCAGCATAGAGCCGGCCAGCAGGCCGCCAAAGCGCAGGCCCACAATGGTCAGCACGGGGATGATGGCGTTCTTAAAGGCATGGGAATATATGATTACCCGTTCGGGTATACCTCTCGATCTGGATGTGCGGATATAATCCTGCCCCAGCACCTCCAGCATGGAGGAACGGGTGGTCCTGGCGATGGTACCCACGGACTGCATACCCAGGGTAATGATGGGCAGCACGTAATGCAGGGGCGTGCGCAGCCCCATACTAGGCAACCATCCCAGCTGCAGGGAGAAAAACAGCATCAACACAAGAGCCAGGAAAAACGAAGGCGTGGACACGGAAATCAGGGATAAGACCATGATTATGTTATCGGTAAGTTTATTTCGTTTCACAGCGGAAACGATGCCCGCCAATATGCCCACCACAGAGGCGAAAATGGTACCGCCCAGGGCCAGCTTGATGGTAGCGGGATATTTTTTAAGAATCTCGTCGGTGACGGATTGCTTGGTGAAGATGGAAGTACCAAGATCCCCTTGCAGCACGCCGCCCAGGAAGCGGCCATACTGCACCAGCAAAGGATCGTTTAGGCCTAGACGTTCCCGCTCCGCCTCTACCGCCTCCTTGGAGGCCTCGATGCCCATCATGTTGCGGACGGGATCGCCGGGGACCAGGTGCATCATGATGAACGCGGCGAAGGAAATGGCAATCAACAGGGGAATGGTCTGCAAAAGCCTGCGGATCGTGTATTTAAGCATAGGCTTGCCTCCTCAGAATGGATTGTCCCGGGATAGGGCCGGGCAGGCCCTACCCCGGGGGGAAAGCTTATTTCTTAACGGTTGCGTTTTCAAAGGTGATGGTGGAAATGGGGCTCAGGGTCACGCCTTCCACCTTGGAGGAGGTGATGGCCAAGCCGTACATATCGAAGAGCCAGAAGGCCACCGGGTCTTCCCGATACAGGATCTCCATGGCTTCCTTGTAGATCTCCACCCGCTTCTGCTGGTCGGTCTCCTGCATGCCCTGCTCGATGAGGGCGTCCACTTCCGCGTTGGAATAGAAGCCGTAGTTCCGGTCGTTCAGGCCGGTTTCGCTGGTGGTGTACAGGCCCCGCAGGCCGCCGTCCGCATCCCGCATGGAGGGGCCGGCGCCCATGATGAAGATGGGCTGGTCAAACTCGTCGGCGGTGATGCCGTTCCAGCTGGCGCTCAGGGCGCTCCACTCCCAAACCTCGATCTCCGCGTTGATGCCGATCTCAGCCAGCTGCTGGGAGATGATCTCCGCCAGCTCGATGCCGTTCTGATACCGCTCCGTGGTGACGATCTTGGTGTCAAAGCCGTCCGGATAGCCGGCTTCCGCCAGCAGGGACTTGGCCAGCTCCAGATCCTGCTCGATCTCGCCCAGGTTGCTGTAGCCGAAGGTCACAGGGGCCAGGGGGGCGGTGGAGGGATAAGCGGAACCAGTGAACAGGGCGTCGATGATGGCCTGCCGGTCAATGGCGTATACGATGGCCTGGCGCACCTTGGTGTTGCTGATGATGGGATCGTTGCAGCCAAAGCGGAAGAGCCGCTGGCTGATGGTGGGCTTGCGGAGCACGGTGAAGTTTTCGGTATCCGCTTCCAGCCGGGCCAGGTCTTCATCGGTCGGCTTGTCGATCACGTCCACTTCGCCGGTCTCCAGAGCGATGACCCGGGAAGCCGCTTCGGGGATTATGGTGTAGACCACAGTCTGAAGCTTGGCAGGGGTGCCGAAGTAGTCGTCAAACCGCTCTACCACGATCTCCTGGTCCCGCTCCCAGCTGACCACCTTGAAGGGGCCTGTGCCGTTTTCACCTTCCACGCTGGTGCCCAGATCCAGGCCATACTTCTCGATATAGTCGGCGTCCATAATGCCCAGGGACATGTTGCACATCAGGGATTCCATGGGGCCGTAAGGACCATCGGTGGTGATGGTTACGGTGTAGGGATCCGGCGCTTCCACGGCGGTGAACATCTTGATGATCTCGGTGGTACGCAGGCCGCCCGCTTCCGCGTTGAGGGCCCGGTCAAAGGTGGCCTTCACGTCCGCGGAGGTCAGCTCCTTGCCATTGTGGAATTTCACGCCCTGCTTCAGGTTGAAGGTCCAGGTGAGCTTGTCCTCGGATACGGACCAGCTTTCCGCCAGATCGCCTACCACGGTGCCGTCATCCTCAAACTTGAGCAGGGTGTTGTAGAGCATCTTTACCACCTGCTCGGAGGTGGTGTCGTTCTGGATCTGGGGGTCCATGGACTGGACGTCGGTGTTCATGGCGAATACAAGGGTATCCTTGTATTCGCTATCCGCCGCTTCGCCCTGGGCCGCTTCACCGCTGGCGCTGGCGCGCTGGCGCTGGCGCCTTCCTCGGTGGCGGGGGTGCTGGAGCAGCCGACAAAGACGGTCAGCACCATAGCCAAGCAAAGGATAAGGGTCAACAGTTTCTTCATTTGTTTTTCATCTCCTTTACAAGTTGAAAATGGGATTTATGAATGTGCAGATGCCGATCAATCAGCACCCACCCATTTGCTGCAATCGTGTTCCATATTGGCCACGCCGAACACCCAGCCGCCGGGCCGCACCATATAGTTGCGGCAGCCGTAGAAAATCATCCCATCGCAGGGGCTACGCAGCTCCTCCAAGACCTGGAAGGTCTTGGGATCGATGACCCGGGCCAGCAGCTGATCCCGCTTCACCGGGGTCAGGGCGCCGGCGCTGGGGAGGGCCAGCTCCACGTAGCCGCCGTTTTTCGGGGATACGCGGAAATATTCCCCTACTTCCAGGTATTTTTCGCAGTAGGGGATCTCCCCTTCCAGCATACCCAGGAAGCTGAGGTTGCCCAACAGGCCCCGGATGTTATCCTGGATCCAGGCGTCCTCTTGGGCCTGGCCGAAGCCCAGGCCGCCGATCTCCGGCACGATGGCCGGCACGCCGTATTTCAGCCCGGCGCAACCCATGGCGTTGCGGGCGCTGTGGGTGCCCTGGTTGAGCCGCATGGCGTGGAGCACCGGGAAGCAATAGGCCTTGGCCATACCCCGGCTGATCCGCACCAGCTCCGCGTCCGGGTAATCCGAACCATAGCCGATGTCCGCCATCCGGTTGCCCCAGGTCCCCACATGGTAATCGATCAGGTAATCCGCTTTAGAGAGGAAATTTTCTTCCACGCAGCGGCAGATCAGGTTGGTAAGGCAGTTATACCGGCCGTCAAAGGAACGGTTGGCGTCCGGCTCGTCGGAATTATCCATGACGCACCGGGTGTTGGTATTGAAGGCGGACTCGTTGGCCACCGGGATGGCGATGACGGTCCCCTTGAGCTTGCCAAGGTCCAGGGCCTTGAACAGGGCCCGGATGATCAGCACGGAAAACCACTCCTCCCCGTGGAGCATGGAGGTGATCAACAGGGTAGGGCCGGGTTCCCGGCCGGTGAGCACATGGGCGGTCATGTTCACATCCACCCCCAGGTCCTTGGTGACCGGGACGGTGATGATCTGGTGATCCATGGGCTTAAGGGTATGCCCGCAAAGCTGGTCTAACATAGGCTTGCCTTGTCCTTTCTAAGGGTGACCTTATTTCCAGTTGGCCTTGAGCACCCGCAGGAAATTGCCGCCGGTAAGCTTTTTGATATCCTCGTCGGAATAGCCCCGGCCCCGCATGGCCTCGATCACGTTGTTGATCTCCCAGGAGCCCCGCACGCCGATGGCATGGCGCACGTCGGGATCTACCCCCACCTTTTGATTGTACTCCTCCACCACGGGGGCGTACAGGGTAGCCTGCTCCACGATGCCGGAACGGTCCTCGTTGTCGTCTAGGGTGCTGTCGCCGCCAAAGCCCACATGGTCGATGCCGATCAGGTTCACCACATAGTCCACATGGTCCAGGTAATCGTCCATGGTGGGCCGCTTGCCGGTTTCGGGCTTCCAGCACAGGGGGCCCCAGGGGGACAGGCCGATGACGCCGCCGTTTTCCTTGAGGAGCTTGAGGGCTTCATCGCTCTTATTGCGCACGTTGGGGGTAACGGCGGCGGCGCCGGCGTGGGAGATCACCACGGGCTTTTCGCTGTAGCGGATGATGTCCAGGGTGGTTTGGGGGCCGCAGTGGGAGCCGTCCGCCACCATGCCCAACCGGTTCATGGCCTTCAAGGCCTGACGGCCGAAATCCGTAAGGCCGGAATCCTTGGTTTCCAGGCAGCCGGAGCCGATGTAGTTGGCCTTGTTATAGGTCATCTGCACCACCCGGATGCCCAATTCATACAGGGCCCGGAGCTTTTCCAGGGAATTTTCGATGCAATGGGGGTTCTGGAAGCCCAGGATCACGCCGATCTTGCCCTGGGCCTTGGCCTGCTCCAGCTCCGCGATGGTACGTACCACCATCAGCCCGGAAGCCGGGTCATCCGCCATATTATAGATGCCGCCGATGTTATGGGCAAGGGCCAACATACCCTGATCCTCGCCGGGGGTGGTGAGGAAAAAGGCGGTCAAAGGGGAATCCTTGACCTTTTGGGTCACGCCGGTGAAATCTTCTTCCGCAAAGGCGCATCCGTCGATCACATACATATCCGACAACATGATGGTTATAAACCTCCCTTTATTGATGGCGTAAAATCCGGCCGGCACGCCGTCCGGTAAAGCCCTGTTGATCCACTTCCACCACCCCGTTGACCACCACCATGGGGATGCCTTCGGGATAGACCCGGGGCTCCACATAATTTTCGTTGGTCTTGAGGCGCTTCAGATCCAATACCACCAGGTCGGCGAAATTGCCCACCTGGATCTCGCCCCGGCCGGGGATCTCCAGGAACTGGGCCACGGCGCCGGTCATCTTGCGGATGGTCTCCTCCAGGGTAGGGGCGGGGAATTGGAGGATGTATTTGGGGAAGGCGCAATAGGTATGGGGATGGGGCAGCAGCTCGGGCAGCTCCATATCCCGGCCATAGGTGCCTTCCAAATCAAAGGCATAGGTATCCGTGCAGGGGGAACCCTTGGGATGGGCCAGGAGACCCCGGATCTCCCCGTCGGATTTTTTGTTTTCCTCGATGGGAATGCGGGGCTCCTCCAGCAGCAGGGCCATGACGGCCTCCATGGAGGACGTCCCCAGCAGCCGGCCGATTTCCCGGAGGGTCTTGCCGGCGTATTTGGGGTTCTGGCTGGGGCCGATGGAAATGGCCTCGTCCCAACAGGGGTTCACCTTGGGGTTGAGGGCGTACCAGGCGCCCCCTTCCAGCTTTTCGATGAGCTCGGTACGGAAATCCCGGGCCCCCAGGTTGCGGATAAAGCCGCTGAGGGAACCTGCCTGGCGCACCCAAGGCATGAGCTTGGAGGCCAGGAAGGGGATCATGGCAATGCCGCCGCTGCGGCCGGGGATCACGTCAAAGGCAGCCTGGGCGCCCTTTTGCAGATACCCGTCGAAGATATCCAACGTCACCTTGGCGGCGTATCGGTCCATATCCTCGTTGGGGGGATAGATATCAAAGCCGGTGGAGATATGGGAGACCTGGGTCTTGACCTCGGCCGCCATGCCGATCTCCAGGGCTTCTACGATGCCTGCCAGCTTGTTGGGCTTTTCCGGGGTGCCTACCCGCACGCCCGTGCGCTTCCAGTGGGTGAAATACATGCCCCCCTGGCGGCCGGCGTGGCGCATCAGCTCAATGATCTCCGCCGGGTCCGCGTAGGCGCTGGGGGGATAATCCCGGCCCGTGGAAAGGCCCCAGGCCCCGCAGGCCATGGCCTCGTCTACACAGGCCTTCATCTCGTCCATCTCCCGGGGGGTGGGGGCCCTGCGTTGATCCAGGCCCATCACGTCCGCCCGCACCTGGCTATGGCCCAGCAGGGTGATCATGTTGCAGCCCATGCCCTGGCGTTCCACCCGGTCCAGATATTCCCCAAAGGACCGCCAATCGATCCGGATGCCCGCCTTTTTTTCAATGCCGGCAATGGCCTTTTCCACAGGCTGGATGGTGGTCTGGCCATAGATGTAGGGGTCGATGGCGTCCCACATATCGTATTCCCAATATTTGCGCATCCAATAGCGGCGGATGGGCGCATTGGAATCCCCGCACTGGCCCCCCACAAAGGTGGTGATGCCCTGGCGGACATAGCTCTCGCAATCCGGATATAGGAAAATGGAACAATCCGCGTGGGAATGGGGGTCGATGAACCCCGGGGTCACCACCATGCCGGACACGTCCACGGCGTTTTCCGCCTGCTGGATCTCCCCGATGGCGGCGATCTTGTCCCCAGCGATCCCCAGATCCGCCTGGTAGGCGGGCTTCCCTGTGCCATCGATCACGGTGGCGTTTTTGAGCACCAAGGAATACATGGGAAACCTTCCTTTCTAATTTACCGTTAGGCTTTTTCCGCCACTTCCCGCATCCGGGTGACGCCGGCCACTACCGCGTCCGCCACGGCGCCCCGGAAGCCCTTTTGCTCCAGGGCGTGGACGCCTGCAATGGTGGCCCCGCCGGGGGAGCATACGTTGTCCTTGAGGGCGCCGGGATGCTCGCCGGTCTCCATGACCATCTTGCCGGCGCCGATGAGGGTCTGGGCGGCCAGCTTCAAAGCCATATCCCGGCTCAAACCCATTTCCACGCCTCCGTCCGCCATGGCCTCGATGAATAGATATGCATAGGCCGGGCCGCAGCCGCTTACGCTGGTGAGGGGGTCGATGAGGGACTCCGGCAGCAGGTAGGCGATGCCCACCGCGTTGAAGATATCCAGGGCGATCTGGCCGCTGGCTTGGGTGGCGTTTTTACCCAGGGCGACCCCGGCTGCCCCCGCGTGGACCCGGGCCGGGGTGTTGGGCATGACCCGTACCACCGGCGCCTCGGCGATATAGGACTCCAGGTAATCCAGCGTGACCCCGCCGATGATGGAGATCACGGTGTGCTGGGCCTTATTCAGCAGGGGCGCCACCTGGCGCAGCACGGGATCCGCCATTTGCGGCGTAATGGCAAGCACCAGCACCTCCGCCGCAGCCAGGGCCTTTTGCAGGTTTTCCGGGGTGTTGTCCCAGGCGTGGAGCCCGTATTTCTCTTCCAGCTCCTCCCGCCGGGGCGCATATACGTCCAGCACCGTCAGGTCGTCCGCTTTGAGGATGCCGTTGCTGAGCAGGCCGCTGAAAATGGCCTCGCCCATGCGGCCGCCCCCAATGAATACCGTCTTTTGTCCCAGGAATCGATCCATTCCATCCCTCTCCTTTTGAAGTAATTTGTGATAAAAATATACCCCTTGTCCGCCTCTTTTCAGCCCGTTGCCCCCTGCGGGACGCCCCGGCGCCTGGCCGGGTGGCGAAGCTGGCAAACAAGGAGGAATTAAGGTTTACTTTATTAAAATTTATAGATAATAATATAATAAGAAGCCCATGATTGTCAATGGCATATCAATACAATTTTTCCCCGGCAAAGGCTGGTTGATTATGCAACCGGCCCCAAGGTTGCATCCTTAGCCGGCGGAAGCGCCGGAGATCCCCGCGTTGGGCCGGTTGCCGGGTTTTTTGTGGGGAGCCTTTTCCCGCAGCCGGCGGAACAGCACCGCGCAAAAGGGGATCAGGGATAGATAGCCCATATAGGGATACAGCAGGTTCACCAGCTTGCCAAAGGGCAGCATACCGCCCAGGCAGGCAAAGGTCACCAGCGCCACCGCCACCAGGCGGAAGCGGGGGCTTTTTTCATCCTTGCAGAGCCGGTGGCAAGCCGTCCACAGCATGGGGGCGGCAGAGGTAAAAATGCCCAGGAACATCACCAGGGTAAAGACCAGGCCCAGCTTGGAATAGATCTGTTCCGCCAGGAACACGGTGGGGATGCCTCGGGCATACACGTCTTGCAGGGAGGCCAGGATGGCCAAGCTCACCACGGCGGCGCTGGCGGTAAAGAATAGGCAGCCGATGCCCGCGCTTTGCCAGGGGAGCCTGCCCTGCATATTTTTACCCATGCCCGCCAGAAACGGGAACATGGCCAAGGAGCAGAAGGCGGCATAGGTAATGCCGCTCAGCCACCACCAGGGGGTAGCCTTGGCCAGGGGCAGGGTATGGAGAAGTTGATCCGCCTGGGGCAGCTGCTGGGCGTTTTGCAGCAGGCTGACCACGCCGATCACCAGGATAAAGCAGATCACCACCGGCCCGATCCGGCCCAGGATGGATACCAGCTTGCCCATGCCCAGCAGCACCGCGCATAGGGACAGGAGGGCGATGGCCAATCGTCCCACCAGGGGATGGAGCCCAAAGGACTCCGTAAGCAGGGAACCTGCCCCGGAGAGCATGACGATAAAGATCATATATAGGAAGATCGGCAATAGCCAGCCCAGGACCCGGCCCAGCCCCTTGCCGCAAAGATGGCAAAACGCGTCGTTTACGTCCCCGTCTCCCAGATCCCGGCTGCCTGCAAGCACTGCCCAGGCAAACAGGAACATGGCTACAAAGGCCAGCCCGCAGCCTGCCAAAATGCCGGCGGTGCCGTATACGGCAAAGAATTGCATGATTTCCTGGCCGCTGGCAAACCCGGAACCGATCAACGCGGCCACCAATGCGCCGCCATAAAGGAAGGGATTTTTGCTGGGTTTATGCTGTTCCATATCCATATCCACCCTGTAGCAGTATTTTTGCCGCCGCTGGACCTTGGGCGGCAGCGGTGGAAAATGCTGGAAACGCCCTGCGTTTGGCTGCCTGTGGCCCAACTTCGCCCCTAAACTATACGAGGAAACCCAGGGGTGTGTCAATATATAGGCTGCATTTTTTTAAAGCTATAATAAAAAATATGGAGCTTTCCCGTGGCAGAAAAAGGCGGCGGCCTTTGGGGGCCGCCGCCGCAGCCTGTCGAAAAACCTTTGGGGGTTCGGGGGCCGCAATGCAGTTCGCAAAGGTCGCGCTGCGTCGGCCCGTGGGGCCTTCCTGGCGCTCCCTTGCTCACTGGGCTTCCGCCTCGCTCCTCCCGCCACTGGCGGCGCTCGGCTTTGCCCCCCGGAGGCTATAATCGGATTTGGCGGCGTGTACGGCAAATCCGCAAAAAGCCTTGCGTAGCAAGGGTTTCTCTGCATAGCTCCCTGGCCGCGCCGTAGGCGCAAGGGAGCTATGAAAACCTCGAAAAAGTGGCGCAAGCCACTTTTTCGACAGCCAAAGGCGGCGGCCTTTGGGGGCCGCCGCCGGCAAGTAGAAAGGGGTAGCCGTGGAAAACCGGCTGATTAAAAGATGGTGGTAGGCGGGCAGCAGCGGTAATCCGTATCGATGGTGTTGGCCAGGAAGCGAACCTTCAGGTTCCGGGGCCCGCAAATGGCCCGGCCATTGCCGCCGGAAACATTCAGGTTCTCGGGCAACACAAACCGGATGCAGCGCACCAGCACATCCCGGCAAGCAGGGGCCTGGTGGGCGGGGATGGTGAAGGCTTTAAAGCCCCGCTGGTATTCTACCCCGCTGGGGTCCACCTCTGTGAGGATGACCCCCAGGGCCACCCGTTGGCCGGGGCACACGTCCTTGACGGTAACATCCAGCTGGAGGATGCGGCCCTGGGATTCCAGATACACATTCCCCAGATCCACCACCGCGGAATCCTCGCAGCCCTTGATGGTCACATCCACCGGCTGGGGACAAGGCTCCGGTTGTACGTTGATGCCGCAGTCCACGGTCACATAGGGGTCTGGGAAGGAGACCTGGTTGCCCTCGGTATCCTGATAGGATATGGAGCGGTTTACCTGCAAAAGCCCGGCATCCGGCCCTACGTGCTGGACCAGGAATTGCAGGGTCGCCCCTTCCGAACCGCTTACCCCCAAGGCGGGGATGGTCCATTTTAAAGTGTTGGTATCCTGGATCATGGCCGTGCCCTGATCCGGGGCGTCCACATGGAGGATGGCAAAGGCCGGGTCCAGCTCCTCCTCAATGACGATGTTGGTGGCGCCGGTCTTGGCGATGTTCAGGGCCAGGTTGGCAAACAGGGCCTCCAGATCCGCTGCATCCGGGGCAATGGCCACATAGGACGCATCCGGGTCGCTGGCCCAGTCGTCCAGGGCGCTTTCATTCAGACCGCTGGAACCCAACAGCCCGATGCAGTAGATGATGATCCCCGCCGCCTTGGCCGCCGCCGCAATGGGGGCAGGCGGGGGGCCGGCGGTGGTTTTGCCGTCGGTGAATAGGATGAGCACCCGGGCGTTGGAGGAGGCCGGGTCGAATAGCTGCACCCCCTTGGAAAAGGCGTCCCCGTGGTTGGTGGCCCCGCCTTGGACCAGGGCGTCCACCTTGGATTTAAGCAGGTCCACCGAGGTGCTCAAAGGGGCGTCCGTTGTGGCCGTATCCGAAAAGCTCACGATGCCGATCCGGCTGCCACCGCCGATGTGGCCGTCCTTGGAACCATCCGTGGCCTGGTCGATGATGTCGATGAAGGCGTTGGCCCCCAACTTCAGGTTTTCCAAAGGGACCCCCGCCATGCTGCCGGAGCGGTCCAGCAGCAGCACCATATCCGTGGGGTTTTCCGTGATATCCGGCGCCGCCGCCAGGGCTAGGGTCACTTGTAAGGTACCGTTGCAGTCGATTTGCTGCACGTTGATTTGCTTATTTGCATTGGTCACACCCATGTGTGTTACCTCCCATATTCGCAATAGAATCGGGCGGAGCGGCAAACTGCCGCAAGCCTTGCCCTTACCTTATTCATATGCAGCAGGGGGAAGGGGGGGAACACACTGGCCGGGAACGGCAATATTTGGGGCGGGGAAGCTTGCTTCCCCGCCCCATGGAGGTATGGTGGAATGGAGCCTAGGCTTGGAATTTTACCTTGCCCATGTCCAAAGTGGTAGCTTCTTGATAGGGCCGGAAGAACAGGTACAGGATGCCGGCTGCCAGCAGGAAGGCCACGGCGGTCCAGAAGGTGAAGGCGCCGGTGGTGAACAGCAGGCCCAGTTGGTTTACGATCAGGGCCACAGTGTAGGCTAGGCCGCACTGATAGCCGATGGCGAACCAGGTCCACTTGGGGGAGTTCATCTCCCGCTTGATGGCGCCGATGGCGGCGAAGCAGGGGGCGCACAGCAGGTTGAAAATCAGGAAGGAGAAGGCGGACAGGCCGGTGAAATGGGCGGCGATGGGGCCCAGCTCCTGGAAGGCGCCGGCTTCCACCAATTCCATGGCGTCCCCGGCCACCCCGTAGAGCACGCCGAACACAGCCACCACTTCCTCCTTTGCCACCAGGCCCATGATGGTAGCCACGGTGGACTGCCAATTGCCAAAGCCCAGGGGCGTGAAGATCCAGGCCACGGTATTGCCCATGGCGGCCAGAATGCTGTGGTCCATATCCTCCACCATGGTAAAGGCGCCGTCCACGCTGCCGAAGCTGGACAGGAACCAGATCAGGATGCTGGAGGCCAGGATCACCGTGCCGGCCCGCTTGATGAAGCTCCAGCCCCGCTCCCACATGCTCTTGAGCACATTGCGCACCAGGGGGGCGTGGTAAGCGGGCAACTCCATGACAAAGGGGGCGGGGTCGCCGGCGAACATTTTGGTCTTTTTCAGGATGATGCCCGAGAGGATCACAGCCCCCACGCCGATGAAGTAGGCGGCCGGGGAGACCCACCAGGCGCCCCCGAACACCGCCCCGGCGATCAGGGCGACGATGGGCATCTTGGCTCCGCAGGGGATGAAGGTGGTGGTCATGATGGTCATGCGGCGATCCCGCTCGTTCTCAATGGTGCGGGAGGCCATGATGCCGGGCACCCCGCAGCCGGAGCCGATGAGCATGGGGATGAAGCTCTTGCCGGAAAGGCCGAACTTGCGGAAAATCCGGTCCATGATGAAGGCTACCCGGGCCATGTAGCCGATATCCTCCAGAATGGCCAGGAAGATAAACAGGATGAGCATCTGGGGTACAAAGCCGATCACAGCGCCCACGCCTCCCACGATGCCGTCCACCACCAGGCCGTTGAGCCAGCCGGCGGTGCCGATGCCCTCCAGCCAGGCGGCCAGGGGCTCTTGGATCCAGGAGCCAAACAGGGTGTCGTTGGTAAATCCGGTCACAATATCCCCGATGGTGGTGACGGATACATAGTACACCAGGGTCATCACCGCCACGAAGATGGGCAGGGCCAAGATCCGGTTGGTGACCACCCGGTCGATCTTATCGGAAACCGACAGGTTGTCCTTGCGGGGCTTTTTGCGGATGCAGACGGTCATCAGCTTGCTGATGTAGGCATACCGCTCGTTGGTGATGATGCTTTCGCTGTCGTCCTCCAGCTCCCTTTCGCATTCCTGGATGTGCTCCTCGATGTGGGCCATCAGGGAGGCGGGGAGCTGCAGCTGGGCCTGCACCTTATCGTCCCGCTCGAAGAGCTTCACCGCATACCACCGGAGATGGGCGGCAGGCACCTTGCCCTCGATGCTCTCCTCGATGTGGGCGATGGCGTGCTCCACCGTGCCGCCGAATACGGAGGGATGGGCTTGGGGCTTTGCGGCCTGGGCGGCTTGGACGGCGGCTTCCACCGCCTTTTGGGAGCCTTCCCCCCGCAGGGCCGCCGTTTCCACAATGGGGCAACCCAGGGCTTCAGATAGCTTGGAAACGTCGATCGTATCCCCGTTTTTGCGCACCACGTCCATCATGTTCAGGGCGATGGCCATGGGCAGCCCCAGCTCCAATAGCTGGGTGGTCAAATACAGGTTGCGCTCCAGATTGGTGCCGTCTACAATGTTCAGGATGGCGTCCGGCTGCTGGTTGATCAGATAATTCCGGCTGATGACCTCCTCCAGGGTGTAGGGGGATAGGGAATAAATGCCGGGTAGATCCTGGATGATGATATCCTTGTTGGTTTTCCATTTCCCTTCCTTTTTTTCCACCGTGACCCCCGGCCAGTTCCCCACATATTGGTTGCTGCCGGTGAGGTCGTTGAACATGGTGGTTTTGCCGCAGTTGGGATTGCCCGCTAAGGCGATCTTGATGGACATGCCGATTTTCCTCCCAATAAATTTGATATTCCTATGCGTTAACCATGACTAACTAAACGGTCAAAAGAAAGCGGCTCCGCCGCAATGAGTCAAAGGATCTCGATCATTTCGCAATCCTTTTTTCGTAGGGAAAGCTCGTAGCCCCGGATGTTCACCTCCATGGGGTCCCCCAGGGGAGCCACCTTGCGGATGTAGATCTCTACCCCTTTGGTGATGCCCATGTCCATGATCCGGCGCTTTACCGCCCCTTCCCCATGGAGCTTCGCCACCTGGACGGTGGAGCCTACCTTGGCTTCACGCAGCGTTTTCATCGGATACGTCCTCCTTTATTGATTCAGATCATGATCCGGTTGGCCATTTCCCGGTTCAAAGCCACCCGGCAATCCTTTACCTGCAAAATCAGATTTCCCATCATGGCCGTTACCACGGTAACCGGCGTGCCTACCACAAATCCCATCTCCGCCAAATGTTGGCGTACCCCGTCGTTGCCGGTGATCTTTTTGATATAGTTGGTTTCGCCGGGTTTTGCCAAGGATAAAGGCATCATATTTTATAACCTGCCTCCTGTGTGGATAGAAACTGCGCTATGGTTAGAATAAACTAACCAAGAACGATTGAAGTTTATCACCACTAACCGCTCCTGTCAATAGGATTTTCAAAAAAAGTGGGCTTTGCTGGGGGGGCGGCGGCAAAGGGGCAGGGGGCTACGGGGCCGGCCGGGGGGGGGGGGGGGGGGGGGGGGGGGGGGGCCCCCCCCCCCCCCCCCCCCCCCAAAAAAAAACGGGTGGGGGGGGGCCCCCCGCCCCCCCCCCCAAACGCTTTT
This sequence comes from uncultured Eubacteriales bacterium, assembly GCA_900543475.1. GTDB lineage: Bacteria > Bacillota > Clostridia > Christensenellales > CAG-138 > Pelethousia > Pelethousia gallinarum. The sequence continues at coordinate 1,529 of UQRU01000031.1, read as the reverse complement.
CGGGCGCTTCGCGCCCCGCCGCCGCCCCCCTTGGCCGGGCAACCTGCAAGGCCCCGGGCAGGCGCGAATGCGCTTACGAGAGGGTTAGGGACGCAAGTTGCCAGCCCCCCCCTTGCTCCCGGGTCAGGGTCAACTGGGCAACCGCCACTTCTGTTGCCTCCAGCTCGCCCGGCGCCCCCTGGATCAGCTGGCCCCGCAGGATCAGCGCTTCCCCCTGCAGGGCGGCGGAATCCAGCCGAAACCCGTGGGTAAAGGCTTCCGGCGGGTCAAAGGCTTCCCCCTGCCAGCTTTGGAAGCCCGGCCCGCAATGGCTGGCCAGGGCAAATAGCTGGGGCAGCAGGGCCTCATATTCCTCCACGCTGATCAGATCCCCCACAAAGTCCGGATACAGGGCGTTGCGGCCAAAACTAAATTCCAACGGTCTTCCGTTGCTCTCATCCGCCGCCAGTATCCCAGGCTGTACGTATAAGGTATACCCCTCCTCCGCCACGGAAAACCCATTGTATAGGTCCAGGCTCTCGCTTACATCCGCAATGGTAAGATCCCCATAATAGGCGCTGGGGTCCATGCTCATGATATTCCAAACCTGCTGGGCAGCCAGGGGCAGGGGATCATAGACCCCGCTGGCTGCCGCCAAATTGCATTCCAAGCCCGCCTCGTCAAACACCAGGGTCGAGATCCGCTGGGCAGCGCCATTTTCATTTTCATACCAATCGGATTCATAGAACAGCACGCTGGTAAAGTTGCCCAGAGGCGTTTCAGCCTCGACGCATAGGCTGGTGACCTGGGTGCCAGGGAGGTCGGCCCCTTCCGCCCGATCTGCCAGGGGGAGCCGTTCGGATTCCACCCGGTCCAAAAGCTCTTCCCGCCATCCCTGGATGGCTGCATTCATGGCGGAAACAGCCGGCTCTGTGCCGGAAAACACCGGCAGGTCACAGGTGAGCGCGTAAGCCGCATCCCCCTGGCTGGCCCCTTCCGGATAATACAGCGTAATAGGCCCCGCCTGGGGGGCCGGGGTTTCTGCAGACCCCGGGGTCTGGGTTATTACCACCTCTTCCACCTGGGGCGCGAGGGGTTGGGCGGCGCAGCCGGTTATGAGCAGGCCTACTCCCATCAGGGCGGCCCAACGAAGCATGGAGCGCATGGCATCCTCCTTAGGCGAAACGATACGGTATCATCATAGCATACTTTGCCAGGCTTCACAATCGGATCATGTGGAAAGGAGTGGATTGCCCATGGAAGAACAAAAGTCAGCGGCCCGAGAGATCGCCTTATCCTGCTTGTTGGCCATTTGCGCAGACCCGGAAGCCCGGCCTGCAGACCGGCTGGCAGCAGCCAAAATGCTGCTGGAGTTGGACCCGGATCTGGAGCAGGGGCGAAAACTTACCGTGGTAATGGAAGGGGTCCCGGATAACTATCTGGTTTAAGGAAGGGGCCGGAGGGGGGCGGCGGCGGGTGGGGGGGGGGGGGGGGGGCCGGCGCCCCCCCCCCCCCCCCACCAACCCCCCCGCGGCCGGGGGGGCGCCCCC
>UQRU01000030.1 GCA_900543475.1 uncultured Eubacteriales bacterium | reverse complement strand
ATCAAAAGACCGCAGCGCCAGAAAAAGCAAAAAGTGCAGCAGGCGTAAAGGAGGAGCGTAGAATGGAACCGATTCTATCTTTAAAGGGCATCAATAAAAGCTTTTTTGGTGTACAAGTTCTCTTCGATATTAATTTAGACTTATATCCAGGAGAGATCCTTGGCCTCGTAGGGGAAAACGGCGCCGGCAAATCTACCATGATGAATATTATTGGCGGCGTTTTGAAAAGCGATAGCGGGTCCATGGTGATAAATGGGAAGGATTATAATCCTGAAGGCCCCATGGACGCAACGAAGCGAGGCATATCCTTTATTCACCAAGAGCTTAGTTTGTTTACTAATATGTCGGTGGCCGAGAATGTTTTTATCGATAGCTTCCCGCTGAATGCTGTCGGCAGCATTAAGACCAACGAAATCGTGAAAAAAACCAAAGAGTTTCTTCAAAAATATAATCTGGAGGATTGCAACCCCAAGACCATTGTGGGCACCTTACCCATGGGGACCCGTCAGATGATCGAAATCATGAAAGCCTTGGTTAAGGAAACCAAGATTTTGATTTTTGACGAGCCCACCACCTCCCTTTCCACCCGGGAAAAAGAGGCGCTGTTTGACACCATTTTATCTTTAAAAGCAAATGGTTACTCGATTATTTATATTTCGCATATTCTAGAGGATATTTTGCAGTTGAGCGACCGTATTAGCGTATTGCGGGACGGCCGGGTGGTGGATACAGACGTAGCGTCTAATTTTGATAAAGAGAAGATGATACGCCTTATGGTGGGCCGGGATATGAAGCAGGTCTACCCCACCATCGAAAAAGAGATTGGTGAAACCCTATTTGAGATTCGGCATTTAAGCTGCGCCGGCTTGGTGAAGGATGTTTCCTTAAGTGTACGCAGCGGTGAGATTGTGGGTATGTTTGGCTTAATGGGCGCTGGTCGTAGTGAAATGGCCCGGGCGGCATTTGGCGTAGACCCCATGGAGAGCGGTAGCATTTGGGTCAAAGGAAAAGAATACACCAATCCTACGCCCCAGGTGTGCATTGAAAATAATATTGCGTTTATCACAGAAAACCGTCGGGAAGAGGGCCTTATGATGCCCAAGAGTGTGTCCGAGAACTTGGTGTTGGTTAAGATTCGGGAGCTAACAAATCAATTTGGCGTTGTGGATGAAAAAGCGGAGCGGGCAGCGGCAGAAAGTGCAGTCTCCAGTATTAGTATCAAAACCACTAATCCTGGGAAACAGCCTGTAAACAGCCTTTCTGGTGGCAATCAGCAAAAGGTTGTAATCGGAAAGTGGATCGTAACCCAACCCAAGATGTTTATCGTCGACGAGCCCACTCGCGGCATCGATGTGGGAGCAAAATATGAAGTATACAAATTGCTTCTAAAGCTTGCCGCAGAGGGCGCTGGAATCCTATTTATCTCTTCCGAAATGGAGGAACTCATGGGGATGTGCGATCGCATTCTCGTGATGCAGAACGGGCGCATATCCGGCAACCTGAGTAAAGAGGAATATTCTCAGGAACGCATTATGGAATATGCACTGTAATGGGAGGAAAGACAATGAATCGTGTAGAGGCATTAGATAATAAGGCTACGTTTAAACAAAACTTGAGTAAATACGGCATTTATGTTGTTATTGTACTCCTTATCATTTTGTTTAGTTTCAGCAATCCAGAATTTCTTACGGTGAACAATTTCTTGCTGATGCTTCAGCAGCTATCACCCCTCGGGATTGCAGTTATCGGTATGACCTACGTGTTGTTTGTGGGTAATATCGATATATCCGTCGGCCGCGTCATGTATGTTTCCTGCGTTGTGGTAGGAGAAGTGATCCGAGCGTTGCCAGAAAATATTCTTTCTTCGCCTCTTTTGTATCTGATTTGCTTTGCCATTGTAATTGCCATTGGAGCGGCTTTTGGCTTGGTAAACGGATTACTGGTCGCAAAACTGAATATTTTCCCCTTCCTAGTGACCCTAGTGACCGGCTATATTGCCCGGGGCATTGGTCTGACCATTGCTGGGGTTAATAAGTATGACGTAAGCATTCTTGCCCCGGTAACAAATGCCCGGGTAGGCGGAATCCCGATTGTGTTCATTGTGTTTATTGTGCTGGCGCTGCTTATGGAGTATGTGCTGCGTTATAGACGCTTTGGTAAAAATAGCATGGCAGTAGGAAATAACCGGGTCGCTGCAAAACACGTGGGCATCAATGTGGAGAAGCATCAGATTTATGTGCATGTGCTGTGCTCAATTATGGCGGCCATCGGCGGCCTGTTCTCCGCAGGGCAAATCAGTGAAGTATTCACAACATTTGGCGAGAATAACGAGTTTAGCATCATTACAGCCGCAGTTATCGGCGGCGTTAGCCTGTTTGGCGGCAAGGGTTCGGTCCTTTCAGGCGCACTTATCGGCATGTTCCTGGTGCAGCTAATCCTAAACGGCTTATCCATGTTCAACGCCTCTGTCTATGTGTATAACATCGTGCGCGGGCTTATCATTTTCCTTGCTGTTATGTTGGATAGTGTTAACAACAAGGGTGAACTAAGATAATAAATCTTGAAGGAGGTAACTCTATGAACCCGGTAATTCCCATAGCAGAATTTTCTCAACGCGTAAAAAAAGCGCAGGCGCTTATGGTGCAAAAGGGCATCGACGTGATGTTCGCATTTTCCAATGAAGCGGAACCTCATAATGTTCGCTATTTTAGTGACTATTGGCCTTCCTTTGAAACCGCGGCCGTGCTATTTGGTCAGACGGGAGATCCGATTCTTCTGATCGGGCCCGAGTCCCTTACCTTTGCTAAAGACCGGTCGAAAATCAGCGAGATCCGCAGGATCAAATGTTTGCGCGAATCCTCCAACCCAGAATACCCGGGAGAAAAGTTGGATACCATCTTGGAAGCAATTCAGACCGTGACGACTGGGAAAGTGTCAAAGTTAGCGGTGGCTGGTTATAATCTGGCGCCTAAAATTGTGTTTGATGATCTGGAGGAGGCGTTGCGGGCATATCCTGGGGCTGAAATCGTCCGGGGGGATGACCTGGTCATGGAGCTGCGCAAGATAAAGTCTCCGGCAGAAATTGCTTGCCTGCGCAAGGCGGGTGAAATCACGCACTTAGCCATGCGGCATATGATAGAAAATATCCGTCCCGGCATGACAGAACAGCAGGTTGTGGGCCTTGGCATTCAGGCGATCTATGAAAACGGTGGCGAGTGCGAAGCTTATCCGTTTTGGTCCCTTGCTGGACACGGCAGCAACCAAGCAAAAAGCAGGCCGCGTAATAAAGTGATCGGGGCCCAGGACTATGTCCATCTTTGCGCAGGGGCCCGGTATGAAGGGTATGCAGCTTCTGTTGGCAGAGGCGTATTTTTCGGCACGCCCGATCCTTGGGTAGTCGATGCCATCAAGCGGGGTTATGATGCGGAAGACTTGGTCCTATCCGAACTATATGACGGCAATAATGCGGGTACGGTTGCTAAGAAGTATTTTGACTTTATGGCTAAGACCGGCCATGACAAATACCTTCTGTACGGACCCTGCCACGCAACCGGCTTGATGGAGGGCGAACCCCCGTGGATTGAAAGTATTTCCGATTATACCATTCATGAAAATATGTGCTATTGCATTGACATTTTCATGGGTAATCCCAATGGATTGGGACTGCGGGTAGAGGATAGTGTACGCGTTGGGAAAACAGGCGGTGACAATTACACTTCCTTCCCCAAGGAAATTTTCAAGAAATAATCTAAGAGGTGTATTATGAACGGCAAAGAATGCTGGTACGTTGTTGATGGATATCGCCCGCCAGTCAGCGAGGGTGAAGTGAAAAACTATCGGGGTCATGAATGCTATATGATCCTTAACTGCAACGAGCAGGATGCCCATGTATTAATTGATATTTTTTACATGGACAAACCCCCTGTACTGGGAATTCCCCTTACGGTTCCCGCGCAAAGGCTGGCAAATTTCTACAGCGATGATGTTGAGAAGCTGGGCGGCGTTAAATTGGGGGTCGGGGAGGACTACTCAATGCGCTTTCGGAGTGATGTTGGTGTAGTGGTTCAATATGGCAGGATGGACGTCAACCAATCCAACCTAGCATATCTAGCTACCATGGGCTATGGAGAGTAAAGGAGTCGTGCGATGAATAAGGTTAGAATCACTCGGGAAGAGCTCGAAAGAAGGTTGGCCCTTCTCCGGGAAAAAATGCAGGCAGAGAAGCTAGATGCGGTCTTTGTATACGGTGATGAATACCGTAAAGAAAGCCTGCGGTATGTATCGAACTATTGGCCGATCTTTGACCGGGGTGCATTGCTGGCAGGCGCAACGGGGGAGCCCATTGTTTTGGCAGCCCCTGAAAGCCAAAAAGTCGCCAAAGAAATGACCCCTTGGGAGGATGTAAGATGCGTCCCGGATATGTTTGCATCCTATATATCCGATACCATTGATTATCCGCTGGCTTCGTATTATCGCTTCCCCCAGCTGGCAGAAGAGCTTCGGACCCGCGGACCGCTTAATAGGCTTGGGGTAATTGGTGTCGACGCCATGAGCGTAAAGCTGTTTGATTCCATCAAACGGGGATTTGGCTGCGAAGTCGTTGATGCGGATCACATCATGTACGAAATGCGGGAAGTGAAAAGCCCCCTGGAATGCGCTTGCTTAAAAGAAGCGGGCCGCATTGCCTCGGAGGGAATTCGTGCGCTGGTCAACTCCAATATTGTTGGCTTGCGCGAAACGGAACTATGCGGGATTGCCGAGGCTGCCGCACGAAAAGCAGGGGCGGAAAGTATTGTGTTCACCATTTGCGCCACGGGTAAGCGTTCCAATAACATTGTGCCTAGGGCAACGGATAAGATTGTAGAAGACGGGGATATGGTTTCCTTTGGCCTGGCTGTTTCCTACCAAGGGTATGTTTCCACCTGTCAGATTCCATTTGTGGCAGGGTCCTATTCTGAGCATACATGGCGGACCATTGATGCGTTGATCCGCGCCAATGCGGTGGGATTAAAAGAACTTAAGGCTGGCAATCCCATGCAAAACCTGGTAAAAGCGGTGCGGGATTGCTTCCGGGCAGAGCAGCTTGATCAATATGACGTGTATCCGCCCCTCCACGGGATCGGCCTGGCGGAGGCAGAGAACCCATATCCGGATGAGAATACTGAGGATGTTTTTGAAGCTGGCATGACCTTTAATACGGATATCAGCCTTTTCGGTACCCCGGGCGATAGTAACCGGATTGAAGGCGGGTATATCGTTACCGAGGCGGGATACGAATCCATTACGCCCTTTGTGGATGAATATTGCGCAAAGTGGATGCAGGAAAGAAAAGCCTCTGCTTTTTGCAAGGACAAATAAGCGAGTTCCTACCAGAAAGGAAGGGTTCAAATGAAATTCGGAACTTACTTTGCCTATTGGACGCATGAATGGCGGGGCGATTACATGAAGTATGCCCGCAAAGTGAAGGACCTGGGGTTTGATATCCTGGAAGTTGCTCCCGCGCCGCTTCTGGAGATGAGCGACGCAGAGTTGGGAGAATTGAAAGCCTTAACAAAGGATTTGGGGATATCTATCACCACCAACTATGGTCCACCCAAGGATAAGGACGTTGCCTCTAAGGATTATTCCGTACGGGCAAACGGGATACGCTATCTTACGCAAATCATGGAAACCATGGATAAGATCGATTCCCGGGTGATTATGGGCGCCCTATATTCTTGCTGGCCCTATGATTATACCGACCTTGATAAAGAGGCCCTTTGGGATCGCAGCGTTGAGAGCGTGAAGCAGCTAGGCTTTGTAGCGAAGGATCTGGGCATCTCCTATTGCCTTGAGGTGCTCAACCGGTTTGAAACTATCCTTTTGAACACTTGCGAAGAAGCCCTTAAGTATTGCGATGATGTGGGCGTGGATAGCGTAAAGGTTCATTTGGACACCTTCCATATGAATATCGAAGAGGATAATATCCCCAATGCCATTCGTTTAGCAGGGGATCGCCTGGGCCATCTTCATGTAGGCGAAGGGAACCGGAAGCTGCCGGGTAAGGGCTCTATGCCGTGGGAGGAAATCGGGCAGGCCCTAAAGGATATTCACTATGACAAGGGCGTGGTAATGGAGCCATTCGTCATGCAAGGCGGCCAAGTCGGGAAAGATATAAAGATCTGGCGGGATCTAAGCAACCATGCAGATGAAGCTACCCTTGACAGGGAAATTAAAGAATCTTTGATTTTTTTGAAGAGGCAGTTTCATGTGTGAAATCTGGACCATGGGCGAAATGATCGTGGAGATCATGCGAGATAGACCGGACGTGTCTTTCCAAACCCCTGGCGTATTGTTGGGCCCCTATCCAAGCGGGGCCCCGGCAATATTCATAGATACAGTGGCCAGGCTTGGGCACAGCGCAGGGATTATTGGCGGTGTCGGCGACGACGGCTTTGGGAAAATGCTCCTTTCCAGGTTGGCTAAGGACGGTGTAAACACAGACTATGTGCGGGTAGACGAACAAACGGCTACCGGAGCTGCCTTTGTAACCTATTCTTCCGATGGGTCCCGGGAGTTTATTTTTCACCTTGCTAACACGCCTGCGGTACACCCAAAGGAATTTGATGTTGCCAGTATAACCGGAACAAAGTATTTCCATATTATGGGCTGTTCCTTGATGGCTCAAGATGCATTTCGGGAAAAGATTTTAGATGCTGCAAAGAAGTTTATGCAAGCTGGCGCAAAAATTTCTTTTGATCCTAATATTCGGCCCGAGCTTCTGCATAGAAGGAAAATTGAGGAGATATTGGATGGTTTGCTGGAAAATTGCTCCGTAATCATGCCAGGCGCAGAGGAACTAAAAATGCTGACTGGCGAGTCGGATATTCAGGCAGGCATCCACAAGCTTTTTCAATATGAAACTATGGAGCTGATTGCCCTTAAGGCCGGTAGCAAAGGTAGCATCCTGTATACAAGGGAGGAGCAGGTGCGTTGTCCGTCTTATCATGTGGAGCAGGTAGATCCTACCGGCGCCGGCGATTGCTTTGATGCGGCGCTGCTGTGTGGATTAATGGAAGGGAAGCCCCTTGCACATGTAGGGAAAATGGCGGCTGCTGCAGGGGCATTGAATGTTATGAAGCAAGGCCCCATGGAAGGGGAAATCAGCGTTGAGAACATCAACAAATTGATTCTCAGCCAAGAAGGGTAAAACCAGGGACGGATTTGATGAAATGCATATTCCAAGGGAGGATTCCCTGTGGGATATGCATTTTATGTCATAGCAATTATGGATGTCGAATTTAACGAATGTTATCTAAGGAGGATTAACGTGAAACCAATCGATCTAAACGGGAAAACGGCATTGGTCACCGGCGGGGCGGGTCAGATTGGCCGGGGCATAGTCCGTAGCCTTGCCCAATGTGGCGCCAACGTAGCCATTGCATATTTACAAAACCAGGGTTTCGCGCAAGCACTAAAGGAAGAGACGGAACGGAACTGGGGCATTAAAGCGCATGCTTGTCAGGTAGATGTAACGGATTTTGATTCCGTGCAGGCAATGAAAGCGGATGTATATGGGGCCCTGGGGCAAGTGGACATTCTGGTTAACTGTGCTGTAGTGGATTATAATTGGGAACACATTATTGATCAGGATATAAAGGACTTTGATTCTCAATACCGCTCCTGCGTCATGCAAGCGGTTTATATGGCAAAAACTTTTGTGCCGGATATGATACAGCGGCGCTATGGGCGAATCATTGCGATCAATACGGAATGCGTACTACAAAATTATGCCTATCAGGGCGCCTATGTAGCAGGGAAACGCGGCATGGATGGTATATACCGAGTCCTAGCTAAGGAGGTAGGCCCATATGGCATTACTGTCAACCAGGTAGCCCCGGGTTGGACCATAACCGATAGTTGTCGGAATCCAGATGGAACAGAAGCAAATATCCGGCAGGATTTCCCTTACATTGAAAGAGTACCCCTGCATAGGCGGGGAACGGAAGAAGATATTGCCAACGCTGTCTGCTTCTTCGCATCAGACTTGGCTGCATTTATCACAGGCGCGTTCCTCCCCGTCACCGGTGGAAACGTAATGGTGGCTATATAGACGTTTCAAGGTGATCATTCTAGTACCTATTCAGCAGGCGCAAGGCAATGGGTTTTGCCGGGGCTTGTTTTGTTTTAGTCGAATGGGTATTTAGCTGGAGGCTGCTGGGCAAGGGAAACCATCGATATAAAGCGTCATCCATGTGTTTCCTATGTGATTGTGCGCAAACGACCGAGGGGATTTTAGACGCATGACGATACCCAACGGCCGCACCTAAAAACAGGGGCTGGCCAATGGCAGGTTGGCCAGCGCCCCAGTAGCGAACGAATCGCCTAAGAGAAAAAGCGGCGGGCCTATTTTAAGGCCCGCCGCTTCTAGGCTTGGGGGGAAGGATGGACGGATTACCGTTCGGCCTCCCGCCGCTCCTGAAGCATCTCCAGGAAGGCCTCGATCCGGGTGCGGAGCTGGCCTTCGTCTCCAGGGGAATAGTCGGTGCGCACATGCAGGAAGGGTACCCCCGCCTCCTGGCAGATGGCGCCGATGGTGTGGCTCTCCACATCAAAGGGGGTACAGGCGTGGACCGTGATGCTGATCACCCCATCCACCTGCCATTCCGCCAGGGTGTTGCGCAGCTGGTCAAAGCGGCGGCCGTTGGGAGACATGACCGCGCAGGGGACCTCCAAATACTTTTCCGCAATGGCTTCCATGGGGTCTGCATCCGGGCTTTCATCGATGGGCCGGCGCATGTTCCCGATGCCGCAGCAGCCTTCATAGCATACGATGGCGGCGCCCAGCCCCTCGATCACCCCCAGGGTCTTGTCGATCACCCCGTCGATGCCCGCCCCGGATACCAGAATGCGCAGGGGATGTTGCTCCGGTCGGTAGGGGCCTTGGCCCGCCGCCCATTGCTGGCGCATCAGCTCCAGCATCCGCTGGGCCTTGGCCAGCTTGTTTTGCTTATCCAACATAAAGTATTCCGCCGTCATCACGCTGCGCATCTGCAAGCCCGTGGCCGCAGGCGGGTCCAGCTTGCCCAGCTCGTACAATTGGGCCATCTGGCTGCGCTCCTGGTTGAGGATGCGGATGGACTGCCGGAGCTTTTCGTCGGTGATCTCCACCCCAAAACGGGCTTCCAGCGCCTCTTTGAAGCGGATCAGCTCCGCTTTCCAGCTGGCCAGGGAACGGGCCCGGTCGGGGACGTTGGGCAGGTGGATGACATACATATCCTTAAGCTCGGCAAGCATTTCATACATCTTCTTCTTGCCATCGCAGGTGGTCTCCCCTACGATCAAGTCCGAATAAAAGGCAAAGGGGCAGGTTTCCCCCAGGATGTTCCCATAGCTGGATTTGATCAGCGGGCAAAGGTTGGCGGGCAATTCCGTTTCCGCCAACGGGATGGGCGGGTCGTAGTTAAACCCGCAAAGCAGCACGTTGTGCATACCTCCCGCATTGATGATCTCCATGGGGGCGTATTGGCAGAAGGACCCGATGACGATATCGCCATGTTCCGCCGCCTCCTTTACAAACAGGCTGGCATCCTTTTTCGCCCCGGCAAATTCGTCCAGGATGGCCTGTAATTCTTGAGAGGGAGTCCTGTTGCTTTCCATATCGTTTTCCTTTCCGGCCCAAACTGCCGTTAAAGTTCTATGGTGTGGACCTGGGTAAAAGCCAGCCCCTGGTCCGCTAAAAATCCTTCGATCTGCTCCCGGGCCCCGGCGTCCGCCCGCCAGGCAAAGCCGCAGCCGGCGGTGATCTGGTTGGGAACGGGAATGATGCTGCCTGGGATGGCCTGCGCCTTACAGGCGGCCTCCATGGCCAAGGCTGCGGTGGTATTGGGGAAGGTCACCACCGTATACAACCCCTTTTCCTTTAGCATAGCGTTTCAATGAAGGCTGCGATCCGGGTCTCGATCTGGCCTCCGTCCTCCTGGGAATAGTCGGTCTCCATGGACATATAGGGAATGTGCAGGCCTTCGCAGAGCTTGCGCACGGCCCGGGTCTCGATCATATAGGTGGTGCAGGTCTGCAAGGTCACGTCGATCACGCCCTCCACGTCAAATTCCTCCATCAGCTTCGGTAGGGTTTCCATGCGGCGGCGGTTGGGGGACATGACGGAACAGCCGATGTCCAAATAGGCGTCCGCCAGGGCCTCCGCCATATCCCTTCGCCCCGTATCCACATAGTTGCGGGCGGATTTGATGCCGCTGCAATTTTCGTAGCATACCACCTGCCCGCCGTTGCGCTCCACAGCGCCTACGACTTTTTCCAAAACGCCGCCGATGGGGCAGCCGGTGATCAGGACCCGCTTGATCCCCTTGTCCCCGGCGGGCTGGACGTTGGCCAGCTCCTGGGCCAGCGCCCGGGTGGAGGCAATGGCCTCTGAAACCTGGAAATTATAACCTAAGCCTTCCATGAATTTGTACAGCTTCAGGCCGGAAATGGGGGCAGGGGAACGGCGCTGCAATTCCATCAACTCCACCCGGGCCCGGCGCAGCTCGTTGCGGGCCACGGCCGCTTGGCGCAGCGTTTCATCGGTGATCTCCACCTGGAAGGTCTCGCTGACGAATGCGATAAACCGCCGGATCTCCTCTACCCATAGCTGGCGGGCATAGGGCCGGTCAATGCCTTGGGGCAGCTGTAAGATATACATGGGTTTGCGCTGTCCCAGCAGGTCATACATCTTCTTTTTGCCGTCGCAGGTGGTCTCCCCTACGATCAGATCCGCCCAGTAGGTGTACGGGCAGGTGTCCGTAATGGCAAAGCCGTAGCTGGACTTGATCAGCGGGCAAAGGTTTTTTGGCAGCACGGTTTCCGCAGCCGGGATGGTCTCGTTGCTCATGCCGCAGAGGCTTACGCATAATAGGCCCGCCGCGTCCAGTACCTCCAAGGGGGTGAAGGTGCAGAAGAAGCCCGCCACCTTATACCCGGCTTCCTTGGCGGCCTTCATCTTTAAAAATCCGGCCTTCCGGCCCTCTGCGTAGGCTTCAAAGCGCTCTGGCAACTTCCATTCTTCCATGACCTTTCCTCCCCATCAATTCATTTTTTGGGCGTAGAGGGCCGCCCCAATGGCCCCGGCATAGCGGGCTAAGGGCGCGCTTTCCACCTGCACGCCCGCCTTTTCCGATAGCATTTCCAAAATAAAGGGCACCTGGCACAACCCGCCGGTTAGGAACACCTTGCCCCCAGGGGCGCCCAGCTTCCCCATCTGGCCCCATACCTTGCTGGCGATGGAATCCACGATCCCATAGGCAATATCCTCTTTTTTCGCGCCCCGGCCGATCAAACTCACCACTTCGGATTCTGCGAACACGGTGCACATGGAGGAGATTTGCAGATGGGTCTCGCTTTGCCGGGCCAGCTCGCAAAGCTGATCCAGCGTCACCCCCAGGGTGCCCGCCATGATGTCCAAAAAGCGGCCGGTACCAGCGGAGCACTTATCGTTCATAATAAAATTTTGCACATGGCCGCCATTGACCTGGATGATCTTGGTATCCTGGCCCCCGATGTCGATGACGGTAAAGGCGTCCGCGCCAAAGAGCCACGCCGCCCCCTTACCATGGCAGGAGATCTCCGTCACCGCCTTGTCCGCAAAGGGGATGGACACCCGGCCATAGCCTGTGGCCACCACCCGGGCATCCTGGCGGCAGACCCCCTGGGTGGCCATGGCTTCCATCAAGGCCGAGGCGGTTTCCACACAATTCCAGCCTGTGGGCGTCACCTTATAAAAAACCAGGTTGCCGCCTTCATCCAGGGCCACCGCCTTGGTGCAAGTGGAACCCACGTCCATGCCGATCCAGTACATATGTTTCTCCTTTGATTGAGGCTGAAAACAGGCGGGATCAAATGCGTTTGCGCCTGTAAATAATCCCCTTGCAAGGGGGCACAAAAACAGATGCTGCCGGCAGGGCAGCATAATGGAGGGTGTCCAGGGAACCCCATGGAGGAGGGGCAAGAAACAAACATCCACGCCCCAGGTGCATAGTTCCCCATCAAAATTGTACGCTCCTGCCATTTTGCCGTCAAATATAAAACCCGCGGCCTATACAGAACCATTATAGATAATATCAATAATACTAACGCCAATTCACACCCCGTCTATTATGTTTTAGAATATGATTACGGAAAAAACAGGGGGGAGCAGCGGGGCGCAAATGTAAAGAATCCAAGGAAAATGGCCGCAATACCGGCGCAAACGGTCTATGGGCCGGGGCCGGCCCGGCTTAAAAAATGCGCCGCTGTGGTTGGCAAGGGGGAAATATTTATTTATAATCCTTATAGGAAGGGGCCGGTACGGCCATGTATGCCGCTGAGGCCGCGGAAGCGGGCGGCGGGGAAGAAGGAGGGATAAACGGATGGCAGAGGGGAAGAAAAACAGCCTGGAAAAGAGCCGGGGGATGGAGGCGGGCCTATGATCTATTTAGATAATGCCGCCACCACCATGCATAAGCCCAAACAGGTGATCCAAGCGGTGGTAGCCGCCATGGACACCATGGGGAATAGCGCCCGAGGGACCCATGCGGGCGCATTGTCCGCAGCCCGGACCGTCTACAACACCCGGGTAAAATGCGCCGGGATGTTCAACTGCGCCCCAGAGCGGGTGGCGTTTACCTGCAACTCCACCGAGGCGTTGAATATGGCCATTTGCGGCTTGCTGGAACCGGGGGACCATGCCATTGCCACGGATCTGGAGCATAATTCCGTATTGCGGCCCTTATACCGGCTGGAGGCGGAGCGGCAGGTATCCCTCAGCTTCGTAGCTGCGGATTGGAAGGGGAACGTGGATTATGGAGAATTTGAGCGGCTGATCACCCCCCGCACCAAGCTCATCGTCTGCAACCATGCTTCCAACCTTACGGGGAACCTGTTGGACGTGGGGCAGGTGGGGGCGCTGGCCCATGAACGGGGCTTGCGGTTCCTGGTGGACGCCTCCCAGACGGCAGGCTGCATCCCCATCGATATGGAGCAAATGCACATAGACGTGCTGTGTTTTACCGGCCATAAAGGTCTTATGGGCCCCCAGGGGACCGGCGGGCTCTGCGTGGCCCCGGGGGTGGAGATACGCCCCTGGAAGGTGGGCGGGTCCGGCACCCAAACCTACAGCAAGACCCATCCTGTGGAATACCCTACCCGTTTGGAGGCAGGCACCTTGAATGGCCACGGCATCGCAGGGTTGGGGGCGGCTTTGGACTATATTCAAGAGGTTGGCTTGGCCGCCATTCACAGCCGGGAGCTGGCTCTAATGGACCGGTTTTATCAGGGGGTGCGGCAGACGCCGGGGATAACGGTTTACGGGGATTTTACAGGGGACCGGGCCGCCATCGTGGCCCTGAACATCCGGGATTATGATTCCGGCGCGGTGGCCAACGAGCTGTCCGAGGCCTATGGCATCTGCACCCGGGCCGGGGCCCACTGCGCCCCGCGCATGCACCAAGCCCTGGGCACGGAAACCCAGGGCGCGGTACGCTTTAGCTTTGGGTGGTTCAATACCGACGAAGAGGTGGATGCAGCCATTGCGGCGGTTAAAAAACTTGCAGAATAGGTTTGGGAAACGCCCGGCCAAACGGGAAAAGCCCCTGGCAGCGCAGTAGCGCCTGCCAGGGGCTTTTTTCAGCAGAAAAGCCAGGGGAAGGCTGCCGCCAAACATCCCCCATCAATACACGTGGGTTTGTTTCCCATTGGGAGGGAGCTCCTCTTGTTCCTTGCCTTCGCCCAGATAATTGTATAGGGTAAATTTGGAAATATTGTAAAATTCTGAAACTTTTTCTACGCTCTTCTTGATGAGGAACGCCCCTTTGCTGTCTAAATATTTTACGGCCATAACCTTGTCGTCCTTTGTCATTCGATCCACCGGCTTGCCGACCAAATTGATGGTATCCTGCATCAATACCTCTAAAAGCTCATCCACATTGCTGGTGAAGGTTTCCTTGGTGTCGGCGGTTTCCATCATATTGGCTGCGTGCTGGATGCTGCGTTGGGCTAGGATCAAGTCGGTTACGTCATAGTTTATACACAGACTGCCAACAACGCGTCCATTTTCATCCCGAAAATACTTGGAGGAGGAGCGCAAAATCCGTCCGCTTCGGGAATGGTTTACATAATTGAACTGATCCTTACATTCTGTGGTTCCCCGGAGGATCTCCAGGCCGGTATTGGTGCCTGCATCCCCAACTTTCCTTCCGGTCACGTGGCCATTTTCAATAAAAACAATGGTCCTATCATATGGTAGCGTAAGATCGTGTATGGCAACCTCGCAATTTTCGCCAAATTGTTTGGCAATGCAGGTAGCGATTTCACATAATACATCAAAATTTTCTGACACAAAACTCATAGGAAAATTACCTCGTTTTAAAAAATAATGAATAAACATTTAGCAGATTGCAACTTTTCTCATAATTCTATCATATTCCATAATCTACACGCAACAATAGATGACAAAATTCGATCCCTGGGGAGGAGACACAGCAAATAAATAACGGGATACATAAATGCATATATATGGTTAAAGACCCTGCAAATAAAAAATGTAGCGGGGCGGGAAAGGAGCTGGGATAATGGGAAAAAGTAAATTATTTTTTTGTTGACAAAATCTAGAAGATACAGCATAATACAATCAATTAAACAAAGAGTTGAAATGACAAACAAAAAGTTGAACCAATTCCAAATTGGGCCCTTTTTACGGCCGGCAAATCCGAAAGAAAGAAGAAAAATCCATATGAGAGCATCCATTATGCAGCAAATCGAACAGCATAAGATCATTGCCATTATGCGGGGGCTGGAAAAAGCATATTGCCTGCCTGCTGTTCAGGCGTTGTATGCGGGGGGCATCCGGCTGGTGGAGGTGACCTTTAACCAGAAGGACCCATCCACCCACAAAAATACCCTGGAGGCGATCCAGCAGATCCGGGACGAGATGGCGGGGAAGATGTGCGTGGGGGCTGGCACGGTAACCAGCGTGGAGCTGGTGCGGCAGGCCAAGGAAGCGGGGGCCGGCTTTATGGTTTCCCCGGATACCAACCCGGAGGTCATTGCATATACCCGGCAGGAAGGCTTGGTCTCCATCCCCGGCGCCCTGACCGCCACCGAAGCCTTGACGGCCCATGGGGCGGGGGCAGATTATGTAAAGCTATTCCCCGCCGCCATGTTGGGGCCGGCTTATCTCAAGGCCCTGCGTTCCCCCTTGAACCACATCCGGTTTTTGGCTGTGGGCGGCGTGGATGAAAAGAACATGGCCGCCTTTCTCCAAGCAGGCGCGGCCGGCGTGGGGGTGGGGGGCTGCCTGGTAAAGCAGCAATGGATCCAGGAAGGCCGGTTTGCCGAGCTGACGGCCCTGGCCAAGGAATTTTGCCAAGCCATCCAATAACGGGGGGAAAGCATATGAAAAAAGTCGTAACCTTCGGGGAAATCATGATGCGCCTCAACCCGCCGGGGTATCTGCGGCTCAAGCAGGCCCACGAGCTGGAGGTCACCTTTGCCGGCGGGGAGTCCAACGTGGCGGTGTCCGTGGCCAATTACGGCCTGCATTCCACCTATGTGACCAAGCTGCCGGAAGGGGATATCGGCCAGTGCGCCGTCAACGAGCTGCGCAAATACGGGGTGGATACCAGCCAAATCGTCCGGGGCGGCCCTCGGCTGGGCTTATTTTTCATGGAAAAGGGGGCTTCCCAGCGGCCTTCCGTGGTGATCTATGACCGGGCGGGTTCCTCCATTGCCCTGGCCAAGCCTGAGGATTTCGACTGGGGGGCCATCTTCCAGGGGGCGGATTGGTTCCACTTCACCGGCATTACCCCCGCCCTGGGGGGCGACCTGCCTGCCATTTGCCTGGAAGCCTGCAAAAAAGCCCGGGAAATGGGCTTGACCATCAGCTGCGACATCAATTACCGCAAAAAACTTTGGACCAAGCAGGCTGCCCGGGCGGTGATGGAACAGCTCATGCCCTACGTGGACGTTTGCATCTCCAACGAGGAGGACGCCACGGATGTATTTGGCATCCAAGCCAAGACCAGCGATGTTTCCAAGGGCGTGTTGAACCAGGAGGACTATATTTCCATGGCCCAACAGCTGGTAACAATGTTTGGCTGCAAGCAGGTGGCTTTTACCCTGCGGCGCAGCATCTCCGCCAGCGAAAACGATTGGGGCGGCATGCTCTATCAGGCTGGGCAAGCCTATTTTTCCCCCACCTATCACATCAAGCTGGTGGACCGGGTGGGCGGGGGCGACTCCTTTGGCGGGGGCCTGATCTACGCCCTGCTGGCAGGCTATGACCCCCAGGCGGCCATCCAGTTTGCGGTGGCAGCCTCCTGCTTGAAGCAGACCATCGAACACGATTTGAATTTGGTCACGGTAGCCGAGGTGGAGGCATTGGCAAAGGGCAACGCCTCCGGCAGGGTTCAACGATAGGTAAAACGGCGATAGGAGGGAAAAAGCATGGAAAGAAAAGCGGCGCTTGTAACCGGATCGAGCCACGGGATCGGCAAATCCATTGCCCTGGCCCTGGCCCAGGCAGGCTATGACGTGGGGATCACCTACCACACCCGCAAAGAAGGCGCCATGGAGCTGTACGATACCGTGGTGGCGCTGGGGGTATCCGCCAAGGTGATCCAGGTGGACGTTTCTTCGCTGCCGGACATCCAGCGGATGTTCGATGAATTTATGGAAGCCTTCGGCAGGATCGACGTGCTGGTGAACAACGCCGGCATCGGCCTGGTGGCGCCCTTTTTGTCCACCACGCCGGAGCTGTTTGAGACCTTGACCAATACGGATTGGCGGGGCGGGTTCTTCTCGGCCCAGCGGGCGGCCCAGGAGATGGTGAAAGCCTCCATCAAAGGGGTCATCGTAAACATCGCCTCCAACCACGCGGAGGGCTGCTGGCCGGATTGCACGGTTTACGCGGGCACCAAGGCGGCCCTGTCCAAGTTCACCAAAAACTGCGCCATGGAGCTGGCGGAATACGGGATCCGGGTGGTATGCGTAAACCCGGGCTATACGGACATCGGCTGGCCCAAGGACGATCCCATTTACGAAGCCGTTGCACGGATGCCTCTGGGCCGGTTCGGCACCACGGAGGAGGTGGCCAACCTGGTGGCGTTTTTGGTCTCCGACAAGGCGGGGTACATCACCGGCACCACCGTCACCTGCGACGGCGGCGCCCTGCTGCCCTGCGTGCCGGAAAACAAGTTTACAGGCGGCGGGCTCATCACCCGGCGGCAGAACGAGCAACAATAGGGCCCACCGCTGCGCGGCCCTGGCACAAACCGGCAAGGGGAACACATGATAGAAGCAGATCTACAATTCAAAGGCGTCCCGGCCATCGCCATTGCTTCTCAGGAGCTGCGGGCGGTGCTCCTTCCCACCATGGGCGGGAATATCGCTTCCCTGTACGACCAGGAGGAAGGACAGGAGCTATTGTGCCAATCCCGGCTGGGGGATTACGCCCATTTGCCCCCGGCGGATACCTTTGAAGGGGGCATATGCGCCGGCATAGACGATATGTTCCCCAACGCCATCCCCTGCACGATCCAAGCGGGCGCTTTTGCCGGCACACAGCTGCCGGGCCATGGGGAGGCGTGGCGGATGCCCTGGCAGGTACTGGCCTGCTCCGATCGGGCGGTCTCCCTTGCGCTAACGGGGAAGCGGCTGCCCTACCGGCTGCAAAAGGACGTGACGGTCCGGGACAACGCCCTGCGGATGGACTACCGGCTGGAAAACCTGAGTCCGGAGCCCTTTCCCTTCCTGTGGGCGGCCCACCCCCAGTTCCAGGGGGCGTTATTTTCCGGCATCCAAACCGGCATAACGGGGCAGGTGCTGGTGCCCTTCTGCATCGGCCCCGGCAATGCAAAGGGGCGCTTATCCTATCCCGTGGACGCCTGGGACGACGGGACGCCGGTGGATCTTCGGGCCATTCCCCCCAAGGAACGGGGGATCGGCTATAAATACACCGCCACCGCGCCCCTGGGCCAAGGACAGGGTTTTTGCAGGCTCATAGGGAAGGGCCGGAGGGGGGATGTGTTGATCACATTTCCCACGGCGCAGGTGCCATATCTAGGGGTTTGGATGGATGCGTGTTCCGACCCCCAGGCGCCGGCTTATGTGGTGGCCCCAGAGCCTTCCACCCACCATTCGGTGGACCTGAACGCAGGCATTCCAACCCAGGCCCGGCAGTTGCCGGGAAAGGGGACGTTTACATGGTGGGTGCAATACACGCGAAACAAACCAGGAGAGGAGGAGACGCATGGCAGCTGAAGCAAACGGGTCCAACCGGATCGAGATGCAGGCCATATGCAAGTACTTTACCGGCGTCAAAGCGCTGGACAACGTATCCTTGACCGCGCAAAGCGGTTACGTCTACGCCATTGTGGGGGAAAACGGCGCGGGCAAATCCACCCTGCTGAAGATCATGAACGGGGACTATACCATGACCAGCGGGCGGATGCTCCTAAACGGGGCGCAGCAGAATTTCACAGCGCCCAAGGACGCCATTGACGCAGGGATCAGCGTCATATATCAAGAGCGGCAGATCGTAGCCAACATGACGGTGGCGGAAAACGTATTCCTGGGGAACTGGCTGCGCAAAAAGAGCGGCCTGGTGGATTACGACGGCATGGCGGCCCAGGCCAAGCGGATCATCGACGAATTCGGCCTGCCCATCGATCCCAACGAAAAGGTCAAAAACCTTTCCGCCGCCTACCAGCAGATGGTGGAGATCATGAAGGCCTATGCCCGGAACGCCAAGGTCATCGCCTTTGACGAGCCCACCGCCAGCCTGACGGATGCGGAGATCGAGGTGCTTTTCCGCATCATTAAGAAGATGAAGGCGGAAAACAAGATCATCTTCTATGTTTCACACCGGATGAAGGAAATTTCCGAGATCGCGGATAAGATCATCGTGTTCAAAGACGGGGTATTGGTGGGCAGCGTGGATTGCGGCGCAGTCACCATGAACGAGCTGGTGAAGATGATGGTGGGCCGGGATCTGGGCGATATATTTAAGGAGCTGCCTTTCAACGACCACCCGGGGGAGGTGGTGCTGGAGGTAAAGGGCTTGTGCAACGCCAAGGTGCAGGATGTGTCCTTCCAGGTGCGGGCCGGGGAGGTGGTCGGGTTTTCCGGCCTGGTCGGCGCCGGCCGTACGGAGGTGATGCGCTCCGTGTTCGGGGCGGATCCCATGACCCGGGGTGAGATCCGGATCGATGGCAAACCCGTGGAGATCAAATCCCCCACCCAGGCCATTAAGTGCGGCATCGCCCTATGCCCTGAGGACCGGAAGGAACAGGGCATTATCCCCCTGCTTTCCGTGGGGGACAACATCTCGGTAAGCGTCCTGGATAAGCTGCTGACCCGGGCCCGGTTTTTGGACCGGAAAAAGGAGGACGCCCTGGTGGAGGAGAGCATCGACCGCTTTTCCATCAACACCCCCAACGCCCAGAAGAAGATCGTGGAGCTTTCGGGAGGCAACCAGCAAAAGTGCATCATCGCCCGCTGGGACGCCACCCATCCCAAGGTCCTTATCCTGGATGAGCCCACCAAGGGCATCGACGTGGGGGCCAAGTCGGAATTTTATAAGCTGATCCGAGAGTATGCCCAGCGCGGGATGGCGATCGTGCTGATTTCCTCCGAATTGCCGGAGATCATCGGCTTAAGCGACCGGATCATCGTCATGCGGGAAGGGCGGATCACAGGGGAGGTCGCCCGGGCGGACGCCACGGAGGAAGTACTGCTAAACTACGCCATGCTGGGAGGAGTTGCGCAATGAAACAAAGGATCAAAAACGGGCTCCAGGACAAAATCGGCCTGATCGTCGCCTTTTTCGTGATCATCATCGTATTTACCATCATCAACCCGAACTATTTTTCCACCCAGAACCTATCCAATATCTTGACCTCCGCCTCCTTGACGGGCCTGGTGGCCATTGCGGAAACCCTGCTGATCATCGCCGGCTTGATCGATCTGTCGCCCGGCTCTGTGGCGGCCTTCTCCTCGGTGGTGGCAGGATACTTGGCCACCAGCGGGATGCCCGTATGGCTGGTTATCCCGGTGACCACCCTCTTTGGCGCCCTCATCGGCGCGTTCAACGGCTGGGGCTATAACCGGTTCAAGCTGGAACCCTTCATCATTACCCTGGCTTCCATGTCCATCTTCCGGGGCTTGGGATACATCCTGTGCGGGGGCAAGCCCGTGTTCATCAACAACCCGGACTTTACCTCCATCGGTTCCACCCGGATCGTATGGTTTATGACCATTCCGGTGATCGTGCTGCTGATCGCCTTTGTGATCTTCGCCATCCTGCTGAACAAAACCCGCTTTGGCCGCAGCATTTACGTGCTGGGCGGCAATAAATATGCGGCCCGGCTGGCGGGCTTGAACCCGGCCATGCAGATCGCGGGCCTGGTCATCGCTCCGATTGCATCCGCAATCCTGGTGTTTGCCGGCGCAAAGTTCAACAACAAGAAAACGCTCGCGATCGTCGTGTGCGCCCTGCTGGTGATTGGCGTTGCCATTGCCCGCTACGCGTTCTATGCAACGTGCGCGATGTAGAAATCTGAAGGGGGAAACTGACAGTGGGTACGAATAATATTTCCCGTCGTGGTTTCTTGGGGGCATCTGCTGCTGTTATGGCGGGCGTTGCGGGTCTTGCTGCGACCGGCTGCTCTGCGGAGTCGAGCCTCGAGACGACCGAGGAGACGGGTTTGCCCGTCGATCCCGCAAAGGGCGGCGAGTGGATTCCTGCGGCGTGCTGGCATAACTGCGGCGGCCGCTGCATGAACAAGGTCATGGTCAAGGACGGCGCCGTTGTTCGCCAGAAAACCGATGACACCCATGAGGACTCTTTCGACTATCCTCAGCAGCGCGGTTGTGTTCGCGGTAAAACTCAGCAGCAACAATGCTTTGGCGCTGATCGCCTG
>UQRU01000029.1 GCA_900543475.1 uncultured Eubacteriales bacterium | reverse complement strand
GCATCTTTTTCACCACCTGCTACTTATTTTACCTCTTATAAACGAAAAAGCCCAGCTTTTGCTGGACTTTTTCGACAGGCTGAACGGAGCATAGAACATGCTCCGTTTTCTTTATTATAATTATAAGCTTTTCTCAGAGTACCATTTCCCCCGTAAGCCGGGGATGGCCCTTGCCGTTTTGCAAGGACCCGCCGCGTTAGCCGATGGGGATCAGCAGCCGCTGTCCCACATAGATCCGGTCTGGATTTTTCAAGTGGTTCAGGGCCGCTAGCTCCGCCACCGTGGTCTCCAGGCTATCGGCGATCCGGGAAAGGGTGTCGCCCCGCTGCACGATATAGGGGATGGTAGTGGGGCATTGTCCCGGCGTAGCGGTGGGTTTGGGGGTGGCGGTGGGCTTAGGGGTGATGGAGGGCTTAGGGCTGGCCGTAGGTTCGGGGGTGGGTTCGCCGCCGTTAAGCAGGATGCCCGGCCGGAACCGGTCCAGATCCACATCCCCATCTATTCCATCCACCTGCCCTTTATCGGTGTATTGAAAGCCCGACCATTCCTTCCACGCGCCGGTGGTCTTAGGCTCCTCCGCCCCATACTCCGCGATCCAAAGGGGATAGGCTGCCAGGTCCGCATCCCATACCGCTTCCACCTTATAGGCGCCGGTATAGATGGCCGGAGTTACCCCGGTTTCCTCCTCCAAGGTCTGAAGAAACGCCAAGGCAATGTCATTGGCCGTCTGCCGGTTCAATCCCCGCAGGTTTTCAAAATCCATTACCGGCCGGCAGGCAAATTCCTTGCCCTGGAGCAGGCTGGCAAAAAACTTGGCCTGTTCCCTGCCCTCATCCACCGTGGTGGCGGTCACGTATAAATACGCGCCGCTTTTCAGGCCCGCTTCCCGGGCCTGCTGATAGTTGCGTTCATATTCCGGGTCGATATAGTCATTCCCTTCCCCTGCCCGCATATATACGATGTCGATCCCATCCGCAGCCACGCGGTCAAAATCCACCGTTCCCTGGTATCGGCTAATGTCGATCCCAGCATAAACGGGCTCTGCGGCTTCTGCCCGGGACTGCCCTAGAATTCCCAGTCCCATACCCATGACTGCCGCAAGGCAAAGGGCCATAATCCGTATGCTTTTTTGCATAAGCGCCTCCTATTGGTTATTGTATAGAGGGGGATACCTCCCCCCATATAGCCTATTCGCAGCCGGCAGGTTGTGTGCGGTCCCCTGTTTTTGCCCATTGTTTTCCCCCCCTCCCCACCGCCGCCTAAATATTGAAAATAGAGCCCACGCAAGTGTTGACACAACATGGGTCATCTGATAAAATACTTAATTGTCGGCAAGGGGTTTTCCATGCCAGGGAACGTGAGCGGCCTATGCGCCTGTAGCTCAGCTGGATAGAGCAACGGCCTTCTAAGCCGTAGGTCCAGGGTTCGAATCCCTGCGGGCGTGCCATTTCCCGGCCGGTCCTCATATGGTGGGTATAGTTCAGCCTGGTTAGAATGCCAGATTGTGGCTCTGGAGGTCGTGGGTTCGAGTCCCACTACCCACCCCATTGACGTCGTGCATGGCTTCAGCGCCATGCACGGCTCTAAAAATGCTTGATTGGCATCAACCCGTTGGGGTGTCGCCAAGCGGTAAGGCACGGGACTTTGACTCCCGCATCCGTAGGTTCGAATCCTGCCACCCCAGCCAACCGGCCTGTACGCGGCGGTTTTCGTCCATACAGGTACCGTGACCCGTTAGCTCAGTTGGTAGAGCACTTGACTTTTAATCAAGGTGTCCGGAGTTCGAATCTCCGACGGGTCACCACTTCCCTTTTAGGATGGAGTCTGCGCGGGTGTGGCGGAATTGGCAGACGCGCTGGATTTAGGTTCCAGTACCGCAAGGTGTATGAGTTCAAGTCTCTTCACCCGCACCATCATTCCTCCGGTAAGCGGTCTTTCCCCTTCCTTTTTTCTATCGTTCCTAAGCGGGTATAGTGTAATGGTAACACATTAGCCTTCCAAGCTGAGATAGTGGGTTCGAGTCCCATTACCCGCTCCACGTCGGAGCAAGCGACATATCGCTTGCTCCGACTTTTTTTACAAAAAGCCGGAGCGCGCCCATTCTGCTGCCCTTCCTCTTCCAGGAAAAGGCACGCTCGGCTCGCCTGCCGCTACCACCTTTTCCCGGGCGGTGGCCCGGCGGCCCCCTCGGTCAAAATGCCAGCATAAGCCGGGGCCCGGTTTGCGTCTCCATTGGCCTCTGGGTTCCCGGCTGGGGCCGGGCCTTGGCCCGAGAAAGGGCCTCAAGCAGGGCAAAGCTGCGGCTTCCGTCCCCGCTTGGCCTGGGTTATCGGCTGGTTCCGGGGAATGTCGTCCAGGCGAAGTAGCGGTCCCTGTCCCTGCTTGTCCCTGTGTTGCTCCTTGATCCCAGGCGGTTGCCATAAAGCGAAGGCATGGTTCCCGTACATGTCCCATCCCATATCGTCGATTGGGCTTGGGCGGCGGTTATAGGCCCTTGGACAAGGTGGGAGGCGCATGTCGTTTGGGCTTACGCAGGCCTTTTTCCCCTTCTTCTTTTTTGCGAAAGGCAGCGCTTTGCCTTTGCTGCCGTGGGAAATGGGATGCTTGCTGCGCCGCCCCTATCGCCAGGTTTGTCGGAGGGGCTGCGCGGCGGGGATGCCGCGGCCAAAAGGGCGTGCGGAGCCGGGGGCTTTTGTATGTTGCAAGGCGTTTCCTGTGGAATGGGGCTTTTCCTTGCAGGGCATACTAGGGCCATGATCAACCTGTTTATTCGTTCCATCATTTTATATTTGTTGGTGTTTGTGGTGATCCGCATGACGGGGAAGCGGCAGCTGCGAGACCTACAGCCCTTTGACCTGATCGTCACCCTATTGCTGGCGGAATTGGCCAGCGAGCCCGCTGCCGACGCCTCTATCCCGCTGCTGTATGGGATCCTGCCCATTTTAGCCCTGTTCCTGGTGCAGATGGGGGTATCCTTTCTTTCGTTGAAAAGCCAAGGGTTCCGGCATATCCTTTGCGGGACGCCGCTGCTTTTGATTGCCCGGGGCGTGGTAAACGAGCAGGCGCTTCGGGACGCCCGCTATTCCTTAAACGACCTGATGGAGCAGCTGCGCAACGACGGGGTATTTGACATAACGGAGGTAGCCTATGCGGTATTGGAGACCAACGGGGAGCTTTCCCTTTTGCGCAAGGGCATCAGCCAAACCCCCAGTTATGGCGCCATGTCCCTGCCGCCGCCGGACGACCGTCCGCCCTTCATGCTGATCCAGGACGGCAAAGTACGCCAAGACGTACTGGGGGAAGCCGGCCACGATCTGCCCTGGCTCCAGGCCCAGCTGGCCAGGACCGGCGCCGCCCGGCCGGATCAGGTATTTTACGCGTTTCTCATGGGGGATACCCTGCACCTACAATGCAAGGCAAAATACGGCGCCGGGGTGTTTTCTGTAAACGTAAAGGATGGACAGCCATGACCAGAAGATCCAAGTTCCCCTTGGTGAGCCACGGGGTCGCCCTGTTGGCCCTTTTCCTGTTGCTCTTTATCCTGATCGTGCCCCCAAGGTATTTGTTTTCCCTGACCCGAGAGCTGGACGCAGGAGCGCAAAAAGCCCAGGACTTGGTCCTGGGCGATGATGTGCAAGCTGCGATCCCGGTATTGGACGCGCTTTGCCAACGCTTCGTGGAAGCGGAAGAAAATCTTAAATTGTTTTTAAACCACGAGGATGTTTATGCCCTAAAGGCCGCCCTGTTCAACGCCAGGAATCTGGCGGTCATGGACGAGGCGGGCAACCTACTTACAGAATTGCAGACCATCATCCAGCTGATCGCCCAGATGGACGCAGCCGAAACCCTGAGCATCTATAATTTGTTTTAGTGCGAGCCCAAGGGCTACTGGGTGATTTCGCCGCAAATATTTTGAAGCATCAAGTCCCGGATAGCCTCCACGTCTTTAGCCTGGGCCAGGGCCCACATCAATTTGGTGACCGCGGCCTCGGTGGTCATGTCCCCAGCGGAAATCACCCCTGCTTCCCGAAGCGGGCGGCTGACCTCATATAGATCCGGCGTGCTGGCCTCATATAGGCATTGGGAGGTGAGCACCACCGGGATGCCCTGCTTCATCAGCCCCCGAAGGGCTTCCGCATGGTCGCGCCGGAAGTTGGATACCCCCCCTAGCCCAAAGGCTTCCACCACTACCCCTTTTACATCGCAGGCGGACAGCATGGACAGCTGCTTGGCTGTGGTGCCGGGGATCAGCTTCACCAAGGCTACGTTGGGTTCAATGTTGGAATAATAGCGGAAATGCTTTTCTGGGTCCGGTTGCTGCAAGGTCAGATCGATGAAGCAGCCGTCCACCACCGTGCCCACATAGGGAGCGTTGATGGATTCAAAGGCGTTCAGAGAGGTGGTGCGGGTCTTGACCGCCCGGCACCCCCGCATCACCGCGCTGCCAAAGCAAATATACACCCCGCCCGCCAGCCGCCTGGCCGCCAGGATGGCATGGGCCAGATTGGCCCTTCCATCGCTATCTGGCCGGACCATAGGCCACTGGGAACCGGTGAGCACCACAGGCAAAGGGGGATTTTGCAACAAAAAGGTCAGCATGGAGGCGGTATAGGCCATGGTATCCGTGCCATGGGTGATCACCACCCCGTCGTAATCCCCCATATGCAGCAACACGGTTTTGGCCATCTTTTGCCATTCTTCCGGCTGGATGTTGGAGCTATCCATGTTAAATAGGTCGATGCAATCCACCTGGCAAGCCAGGCTGGGCAGACAAGATAACAGCTGTTGGCCGGACAAAGCCGGCGCCAGTCCATCCGGCGAAGGGACGCTGGCAATGGTACCACCGGTGGCGATCAGTAGGATTCGAGACATGGATATGTTGCCTCCTTGCAATATATGGGATTTGCCAGTATACTGGATCTATAACCATTAGGCTTTTATTTATTACCAGTATACCATATTTTCGGGAGGTCGGCTATGCGGCTCAACTATAGGCGAACCATTTTTGTAGGGTTGGCCTTCTTTTCCATTCTGGCGTTCTGGCAAATGTACGACAACATTATCCCCCTTATCCTGAAAAACACCTTTGGCCTGGGGGATACCATATCCGGCTTTGTCATGTCCCTGGATAACATCCTGGCCCTATTCATGCTTCCTCTGTTCGGCGCCCTCAGCGACCGGGTGGGCCGGCGGATGCCCTTCATTGTAGGCGGAACCATTGGCGCCGTGGCGCTATGCGTGCTCCTTCCCCTATTTGACCGCCCAGGTTCCCTCCCCATGTTCATGGTGGTATTGGGGCTGCTGCTCATCGCCATGGGCACCTACCGTTCCCCCGCCGTGGCCCTGATGCCGGACCTGACCCCCAAGCCCCTGCGCTCCAAGGCCAATGCGGTCATCAATCTCATGGGCGCCCTGGGAGGCGTATATACCATCCTGGCCATCAAGCTCCTGGTAAAGGAGCCTGCCACAGGGTTGCCCAACTATATGCCCCTATTCCTGGCGGTGGCCGGCATCATGGCCCTATCCGTGCTGATCCTGCGCCTTACCGTAACGGAAACCGGCATACCCCCAACAGACTTGGAGGAACCTACGCCGCAAGCCGCCACCGGTCAGGCCGCCCTGCCGCCACCGGTCCGCCGGAGCCTATACCTGATCCTTTGCTCCGTGGCCCTTTGGTATATGGGCTACAACGCGGTTACCACCGCCTTTACCAAATACGCCCAAACCGTTTGGGGCCATGGGGTGAGCCAGGCCAGCACCTGCCTGCTCATCGCCACCGCGGGCGCTGTGGTCTCCTACATCCCCATCGGCATCCTGGCCAGCCGCATCGGCCGGAAAAAAACCGTGCTCATGGGGGTGGCGATCCTGGCCCTCTGCTTTGCCGCCGGCGCCATCGTGGCCTCGGACTTTTCCCCCGCCCTCTATGGCATCTTTGCCTTAGTAGGCTTTTCCTGGGCCGCTATCAATGTAAACAGCTACCCTATGGTGGTGGAGATCAGCCGCCTGGGCTCCGTGGGCAAATACACCGGCTACTATTACACCTTCTCCATGGCCGCCCAGATCGTTACCCCTATCGTAAGCGGCGCGCTGCTGGAGCACGTGGGATACTTCACCCTCTTCCCCTATGCCGCTTTGTGCGTGGCCCTTTCCTTCCTTACCATGCTCTTCACCCGCCACGGGGATAACCGGCCCCAGCGCCAAGGCAATCTGGAAGCCTACGCGGATATGTAGTCGCCGGCCACCCGATGGGGGCGGCGGCGTTTGGCGGCCGGGGGCGCCCGCAGGCGCCCCCGGCCTGCCAAACCAAAGCCCGATAGGGCCGGGGCCTTCGGCCCCGGCCCTATCGGGCTTTTAGGGCGCTTCGCGCCCCGCCGCCGCCCCCCCCTGCCCCTGGGCATCCTTCAACCGATTCGGCCTTTCAAACGGGCTATGGCATCCTGGGGCTAGCGGCGCTTCTCCCGCAAAAATCCCGCCGCACCCACGGGTGCGGCGGGATACTGTAACGCAGATGTTTCCTATTTTATAATAGGCCCCATTAATCGTCGATGGGCACGGCGTTGGCAGGCGGCTCGTAATATTTGGGACTTGCGGCGCCCCGCAGGGCTTCCTCGTCATTGCCTTCATACCGGTCGGTATATAGGTATTCGCTGCTCACCAAGCCGTCTCCCACATATTTATCCAGATACACCTCCGCCACATATCCTGGCCGGGCTTCGATGGTTACCACCTTATAGCCCCTGGGGATGGTATAGTCGTCGGTATAATGTACGTTGTTCCGGGGGATGGTCTCTATGGTCTCACTGCGGGTCTTATAGGAGACGCCGTTTTCCAAGGGCTTGCCATAGACTAGGAACGTAATGTCTTCCCTGTGCCTTCCCTCCACGCTCTCGCAATAGGCGAAAAGGTAAATAGGCGCCCCGGTATCATTTATGAATTCCAGATCCAGGTCCATGGCATAGTCCACCGTAGCGTCCAGGCCATGATCCACATAATCGGAGGGAATGCTGTGGGCCCTTCGGTTGGTAACGGTAACGTCCGCCTGAAGCAGGGCGTTATACAGGGTGGTGGATACCTGGCAGATGCCGCCGCCGGCTTGAAGCACATATTCCTTACCGTTGGCGATGCCATTGGCCTCCTTCCAGCCGTTTTCCAGGGAGCGTTCTCCCACGAAATCGTTAAAGCTCCAGCTTTCCCCTGGGGCGATCATGCAACCATTGATGATCCCCGCAGCCTTTTGGATGTTGAACACCCGGTTTTCAATGGTGGGGGTCTCTTCGCTGGTTTTACCGATGGTGGCATAGCGGGTCGTATAGCTACCCCGCAAGGCGATCTGCTGGGAAAGCATAGCGGCTGTGACCGCAGGCTGTACGGTATTCCATTCCCCATCTAGCTGGGCGGTATAAATGCCCCGCTGGAAGGTTTCCGTGATTTTGGCAAGGGTGGCGTCCACATCTACAGCCCGGCCAGTTTTACCGTCCTGGTGCGTAAAGCTCACCGTATGGTCCTCATGCAGCACCGGTTCGCCGATGGCGTCTACCGGTTCCACATCGAATTGGGCAGCGATGTTTTCCAATGCCCGGCGCAAGGCGGCTTCATCCCAGGTGAAGATCTGATCAAAGGCTCCAGGCTGGCTCGCAGGGGCCGTATTGGTCACATCCACCACCACATCGGGTTCCTCTTCAGGTTCTGTATATTGCACGGCTGCATCCAACACCGCTTCTATATCGTAGGAAAGGCCCAAATCCGCCCCTTTGATCTCATAGCTCGTCCCATCCAGCTGGAGGGTGATTGCCGCGCCAGCCAACAGGGAATCCGCGGTTTTAACGATCAATTCCCGGGCGCTAGATCGGGTCTGGCCTCCCACATCGATGCCTAGGACGGACACCCCATCCGGGATGCGATCCGTTTCGCCGATGGCGTCCACCGGTCCATTGACCGCCGCCCCAGAATCTTGCAGAAGGAAGTGCCAGATCCCGCCAACGGCTGCGATCAGCAGCAGCAAGGCCAGAGCAAGTCTACCAGGCTTAATGGCAGTCACCCGTTTCTTTCGGGCAGGCTGGTTGGTTTTGCGGGCTGCATTGGCTGCCCGCAGGGCTGCCATATCCAGATTTTGCCCATTGACAGGCTGTATCTTACGCCGGCGGTTTTCTCCCATGGGTTCCCGGGCCTTTGTGGCGGAGGCGCTGCGGGCGCTGCCTGTGGTTTTTTGAGGCGGGGGGCTTTTATGATTTCCTTGGGCCGTCTTTAGGGGCTGTGTGGGTTTGGGTGTGGATTTGGCCTTGGGGGGGTGGGTGGTACCCTTTGGCCCTGTTGGGTTTGTTTTGGCGGCGATGGAGGCTGTCCCTTGAGGGGGCCGCTTGCCGCCTTGGCCGGACCCGGCTGGATTGGATTTTTGCGGCGCGCGTTTTATAGCCTGGGGCCGCTGTCCGGCGCCAGGCTTACGGGCCTGCGATTGACTTTGCACATAGGAAGGCGTCAAGGGCTTGCGGTTGCTTTTTCGCTGCATGTAGCTGGGCAAGCTCAATTCTTCCCGTTTCTTTTCCTCCATGGACTCCGTTTCTCCTTAACGGCCGATGGCGCGCAATACCTCATCTGGCCGGTTGGTGATAATTGCGTTTACGTTAGCCTGGGCCAATAATTGGGCTGCGTCCGGCTCGTTTACCGTCCAGGCGTTGATGGCGATGCCCGCTTCCCGGCAGCCCTGGATCAACCCGGGGCAACCAAGGGCCACCCGGTAATCCGGATGGATCGCATCGGCCTTCATATAGGCTGCGTACACCCAGGGGTCAACCATGGCGTTGTCGTATAATAGGCCGATCTCCGCATCTGGGTCCAGCTCCCGGATCTTGCGCAGAACGTAATGGTTGAAGGAAGAATACATCACTCTCCCCTGCATATCCATTTCCCGCTCCAGCTGGATCAGCTTATCCCAAATGCCAGGATATTGGACCTCGCCGTATTTGATCTCCACGTTAACGGTCATGTTGCTATTGCGCAACATTCCATAGACCTCCCGCAGGGTAGGGATTCGGGCGAAGGCGTATGCTTCCATGCCACAAGAAAAGTCCAGCTTTTTCAGTTCCTGGCAAGTCATATCCACCACCCGGCCCTTGCCGTTGCTGGTCCGGTCCACCCACTCGTCGTGGATCACCACCAGCTTGCCGTCCTTTGAAAGCTGCACATCCAATTCGATGCCGTCCGCTCCCTGCTCCATCGCCAGCCGAAAGGCGGGGATAGTGTTTTCGGGTGCATAAGCACTGGCGCCTCTATGGGCCCATACCTTTGTTGCCATCGCTTGCTACCTCCCTGGGATTTTTGTCTATAATTCTCCGATTATGTATATTATACCATAGTCCCTGTATTTTTTGAATAGGCAGCCGCATATATAATCCCCCGGCTGAGAGGGGCAGGGCCTAGGAAGGAATCAATTTCCCCATTTTGGAATAAATCTGTTATAATGTAGGTTAGCCTAGACGGTAGAGCCGGCCCTTGACCCAGGCCGGCCAAGCGAACGTCCGTCCAGGAGATCATGCCTGCGTAAGGCCGCGGCTGCGCCTTACGCCAGAAACAGGAGAGGAAATGGAAAAAAAGAAAGTCTCTTTCGTGCAGGGTGCGGCGATCCTGGGGATCGCCGGGCTGATCGTGAAGGTGATCGGGGCGGCGTTCCGCATCCCCCTAGCCAACACCATCGGCCTGATCGGCACCAGCTATTATGATACCGCTTATCCTTATTATTCCTGGTTGCTGGTGATTTCCTCCAGCGGCCTGCCTACGGCCATTTCCAAGATGGTGTCCGAACGGGTCACCCTGGGGGATTACCGAGGCGCCCACCGGGTGTTTACCACCGCCATGCAGATCCTATGCTGCATCGGGCTTTTAACCTCCATCCTGATGTTCTTCGGCTCGGACTACATCGCCCGGCTCCACATGCTGCCTGAGGCTGCTTATTGCTTCAAGGCCCTGGCTCCGGCCCTGTTTTTTGTAGCCCTCATGTGCGCCTACCGGGGCTATATGCAGGGAATGCAGCAAATGGTCCCCACTGCCATCTCCCAGGTGGTGGAACAGGTGGGGAAACTGGCGGTGGGCCTGACCTTGGCCTTTATGCTGCTGGATGCAGGTCCGGAGTATGCCGCCATGGGCGCTCTGATCGGCGTCACCGTCAGCGAGCTGCTGGCCCTCATTTACGTTATGCTTTCCTACCGGCGCAGATGGCCGAAGATCCGGGCCAGGTTGGAACGCAGCGTGCGCCGAGAAGCGGAGCCGGTGGCGGCCCGGCTGATCGCCATTGCCCTCCCCATCACCATTGGCGCTTCCATCAGCCCTTTGGCCAGCGTGGTGGATAGCGCCCTGATCATCCGCATCCTGCTGAAACTGGGCTATGCCAAGGAGACCGCCCAAACCGCCTTCTCCCTCATGCGCACCAATGTGGCCACCCTCACCAATATGCCCGGCGTGCTCACCATGGCCCTGGCCATGAGCCTGGTGCCCGCCATTTCCGCCTTTAGCGCCAAACGGGACCATGCCGGCGTACAGGATACCGCCCGGCTGGGGCTCAAGCTGGCCCTGATCATCGGCCTGCCCTGCGCGGTGGGCCTATTCGTGCTGGCCTCCCCCATCCTGGCCATGCTGTATCCCAATTTGACGGAGGGGGAGCTGACCTTGGCGGTGGACCTGATGCACACCTCCTCCATCGGGGTGATCTTCCTTTCCTTGGTGCAGTCCATGACCGGCGTCATCCAAGGCATGGGCAAGCCCAATGTGCCGGTGTTCAACCTGTTCATTGGGTTTGTCTTGAAGGTGGCCTCCCTGTTGGCCCTGATGAACATCCCCCAGATCAACATCCAGGGCGCCGCTGTTTCTACGGTGGTCTGTTACGCCTTTGCCGGCATTGCGGATACCATCTATGTGATCCGCAGGGCCAAACTCCGCTTGGGCCTGGTGGACGTCCTGCTCAAGCCTGTGCTTTCCAGCGGGGTCATGGGCTTTGTTGTGTTCATGATCTACAGCTTTATGCAAGAAATGGAACACCAGGTCCTGCCCACCCTGGCCGCCGTGGCTGTGGGGGTCTTCGCCTACGGCGTTATGGCCATATACTTCCGCTTCTTCTCCCGGGAGGAGCTGGCCTACATTCCCGGCGGCCAGCGAATCCGCAAGCTTATGTACGGGGATTGAGCCCCGCGCGCAAAGGCGCTTACACGTCTTGCCGGCCGGGGAGACGGCCATTTGCAGCCTATCCGCAGCCCTTATCCTGGCTGCGGATTTTTTATTTTCGCTATGTTTTTTAAAGACGCAATTGTGCATATGCACATGTCCCTTGGCGCCCCTGCGCCCTTCCCGCCCACGGCGCGCCCAACGGGGGCAGGCTTTGCGCAGAAACATTGTAGCCTTCATTTTTAACCATTCTCCATGGGTTGAATGATTCATTCCCTGCAAATTCCATATTCAAAATCTTTAGATACGCCCATTTAGGGGAATGCTATACCATGGCTACAGAAGCGTTTGATGTGCAGCTGAACAATTGTTTTGCTAATTTATTTTAACTATAATACAGAAAAAGGATATGCATATCTCGAGAAAACCTGTGGCCACGACCCAAACAAAAGCCTTTCAATGCGCAAATTTAAGGAGGGCATAAGGTGGAAGAAAACAAAAAAGTTATACTGTTAATCGGTTCTGCGCCTTTTGGCGGAGATCCGACGAACCCCACCTACGAGCTTGCGAAGCTGCTCAACGGCACCGTATACAAAGATTACGTGTTCCGCAGCGCCAGCTTCCCTGTGAGCAGGCGGCAATGTATCCCCGCTGTGGAAGCTGCCATTGAGCAATGGAACCCCTCTATCGTGATCGGCGTGGGCCTTGCGGACAACCGGCCCGGCGTATGCGTAGAACGGGTGGCTGTAAACGTGGCGGATTTTCCCATTCGGGACAACGAGGGCTATTTGGCCCTGAACGAAACCCTGGACCCAGATGGGCCCGTAGCCTATCTGAGCACCTTGCCCATTCGGGCTTGCGTCAGCGAGCTAAGGGAAGCCGGGCTCCCCGCCCAGGTTTCCAACACTGCGGGCAACTTCTGCTGCAACATGGTGATGTACAGCGCACTCAACTACATCGCCAAGCATAAGCTGGATGCCCGGGCAGGCTTTGTCCATGTGCCCTACACCCCGGAAATGGTGGCGAAAAAGGCGGAGCAGCTTTCGACCATGTCCTTTGAAAACATGAAGCGGGCGGTCGAAGTGGTAGCCAAGGCTACCGTGGATCATGCGCAGGATATCAGCCTGGTCTGCGGGGCTTGCAGCTAACGCGCGTTTTGGTCTCATCTTAATGCTTGTTTGAAAAATCCGTGAATCGGGAAACGAAGAAAGGAACTAGGCAAACAATATGATCAGCGAGAAATTGATGCAGGATCTTAAGAACCTACCCAAATCTCGGCTTGTGAGCAGCGAGCTGCTGCCCACGGAGAAAAAGGATCGGCACATCTCCCCCTTCGAGTTCATGCTGATGTGGATCGGCATGTCCATTCTGTTGGCCGTCTTTACCAACGCCGCCAACATGTTCCCCAGCCTGAGCATTAAATCCATCCTCTTTGCGGTTATGCTGGGCAACTTCATTACGGTTATCACCCTGGCCCTCACCGGCGATATCGGCATTACCCATGGTATCTCCTTCCCGGTTTATCTGCGGGCCATCTTCGGTTATACCGGCAACTATATCCCCTCTTTGGTGCGTTCCCTGCCCGCCTGCTTCTGGTTTGGTTTCCAGACCTACCTGGGCGCCGAGGCCATCAACATGATCCTGGTGAAGTTGATTCCCTCCTATCCTGGCACGGACGGCTATGTGATGGCTATCATCGTGGTGTTCCTCTTTGTCCAGTGCTTCACCACCGCAAAGGGCATTGACGCCATCAAGAAGTTTGAAAACATCGTGACCCCGCTTATGTTCCTGGTGGTCATGTACCTGCTGTACTTCGTACTTGCCAAGAGCGGCATGACCGCTGGCGAGATCCTGGCCACCCCCGCTGGTGAAGTGACCGGCACCCGCTACAGCTTCGCTTACGCGGTAACCGCTATGACCGGCTTCTGGGCCACCATGGCGCTGAACATCCCCGACCTGACCCGTTATCTGAAGTCCAACGCGGACGAGCCCAACTGGCTCAAGCGGAACTGGTGCTCCATTTGGCCCCAGCTTCTGGGCATTATCCCCATGATGACCCTGTTCGCCTTCATCGGCGCCGCGGCCATGCTGACCTCCGGCCAGTGGGACCCCATCGCCTACATCGCCAGCCTGGACGCCCCCGTTTGGCTGTTGGTCCTCATCCTGCTCCTCTCCGTGTTCGCCCAATGGAGCACCAACATCGCTTCCAACATCCTGCCTCCTGCTAACATCTTCTCCACCGTGTTCGCTCCCAAAATCACCTTTGCCAAAGGCTGCATCATCGCCGGCGTGCTGGCTTTCCTCATGCAGCCCTGGAGCCTGATGGACAAGGTGGTTACCGCCAACCTGGTGGTTGGTATCATGCTGGGCGGCGTGGCCGGTATGATGGTGGCGGACTACTACTTCCTCCGCAAGCGTAAGCTCAACATCAAGGACCTGTATGTGGAGGGCGGCGAATACACCTATGCCAAGAACTGGAACCCCCTGGCCTTCGTAGCCTATGTGATCGGCACCATTGCTGGCCTGATGATCCCGGACTGGGGCTTCCTGGTAGCCATGTTCTTCGGCGGCCTGTCCTACTACCTGTTGATGCGCTTCTATGGTGCAAAGAAGTATAATCAGGAAAGCATCCTGGTCAACTTCAAAAAATAATTGTAAAATGTTTTGAAGGGAGATCGATTATCCATGAGACCCAACTACTCCTCTATCACCGGCATCAAGAACCTGTCCCGGTCCGACATCGACTTTATCCTGGATCTGGCCGAAAAGCTGGAGCCCATTGTCCAGGGCAAGTCCGATATGCGGCCCCTGAAGGACAAGGTCCTGTGCACCTTCTTCTATGAGCCTTCTACCCGTACCCGGCTTTCCTTCGAGTCTGCCATGAACCGGCTGGGCGGCAGCTGCATCTCCATGGCGGATGCCCAGAAGACCTCCTCTGTTTGGAAGGGCGAGACCCTGGAGGATACCATTCGCACCATCGAGAATTACTGCGATGTGATCGCGCTGCGCCACTTTGAAGCCGGCGCTGCGGAGCGGGCGGCAAGCATCTCCAAGGTTCCGGTGATCAACGCAGGCGACGGCCCCAACGAGCATCCCACCCAGACCTTGCTGGATATGCTCACCATCCGTCGGGAGTGCGGTACCCTGGAGGGTCTCAAGGTGGTCATGTGCGGCGACCTGAAGCATACCCGTTCCACCAATTCCCTGACCCTGGGCCTGTCCAACTACGGGGTGGAGTTCACCTTTGTACAGCCCAAGGGCTTTGAGACCAGCCAGTGGATCCTGGATCTGGTCAAGGAGCGGGGCTGCACCTATACCCAGACCGAAGACCTGCAAGCCGCCCTCATGGGCGCGGATGTGGTGTATATGTGCCGCATTCAGAAGGAGCGGTTCCCGGCGGATGAGTTCGAGCTCATCAACGGCAAATATTGCCTCACCCGGGATATGCTGGAAAAATCCCCCAAGGTGGCCGCGGTTCTCCATCACCTGCCCCGGGTTGCGGAGCTGGATACCAGCGTAGACGATTATCCCGGCTGCGCATACTTCAAGCAAACCTACAACGGCGTGCTCATCCGGGCTGCCCTGATGACCATGCTGCTGGACAAAATACCGGTAGAATACGGTATGTAATTGTATCGACCCTTGGACAGGCAGGTGGATACGCCTGCCTGTTCGCTTCTTTAAGGAGGGACGCCCATGCTCAATTCGGCCATCGCCCAATCCATTGTGGACATCACCATGTCGGTTTTACATGTGAATGTAAACATCATGGATGTAAACGGGACGGTGATCGCCGCCGGGGATAAATCCCGGATCGGCACCTTCCACTGCGCAGCCGCGGAAGTGATCGCCACCGGGCAAAAAAAGGCCGTATCCGCCCAGGAGGCGGCCACCATGGATAATGTTGAGCCGGGCGCCACCTATCCCATCGTTTACAAGGGCGAGGTCATTGGCGCCCTGGGCATGACCGGCGCGCCGGAATATGTGGACAAGTTCGTGGAGCTGGGGGCGCTGTACGCCCTGCTGTTCATCGAGCAGGAGGATATGAAACAGCGGGTATTCCAGGAGCAGCGGGTGCGGGAAAGCATCCTGCTGGACCTGTTTACCGGCCGCTGCTTAACGGATGCGGGCTTCTTCCTCCAGCGGCTGGCCGGCCTGAATTACCGGCTGGATAAAGCCCACCGGGTCATTGCGGTGCGGCTGGAGGCCCTGGAGCACCAGACGGATATGATCCTTTGCCAGCAGATCAAGGACCGCCTTACCGACCTGCTGGCTAACAAGCGCATCTGCGGCGCACCCCTAATCGGCTGCTTCATCCAGTCCCAGCTGGCCCTGCTGGCCCCGGTGCAAAATAAGCCCTGCGCCCCGGAGCGCTTTGCCGCGGAGGTCAAGGATCTGTACGACTGCCTGCGCCAGGCCACCGGCAACCAGGTTTTGATCGCCATCGACGGCATATGCGAAAGCTGGATGGACATCCCCGCCGCCTTTGCCCAGGCCAAGGGTACGCTGGAAATCGCCTGCCGGTATAACCAGAAGGACGGGGTGATCCGCTCCGACGATTACCTGACGGAGTACACCCTGCTGCATATTCCCGCCCAGGAGCGGCAGCGGTTTACCAGCACGGTGCTGGGGAAGCTATGCACCGGCAAGCCCAGGCAGCGGGAGCTGCTGCTCCAGACCCTGCGCACCTATTTCCAGAACGACATGAACGCCCAAAAGACCGCGGAAGAACTTTTTATCCACCGAAACACCCTGAATATGCGGCTCAACAAGATCCGGGAATGGTCCGGTCTGTCGCCCCAGCGATTCCAGGATGCCTTCAATTTACGTATGGCCATCATCCTCATGGATCTGGAGGAAAAGGCCGATCAAGCAAAAGAGGAGAATACGGAAACATGAAATACATCGATGTACGAAGCGATACCGTGACCCATCCCACCGAGGAAATGCGCAAGGCCATGTATGAAGCCGAGGTGGGCGACGACGTAATCGGCGATGATCCTACGGTATTGAAATTGCAGGAAATGGGCGCCGCCCTATTCGGCAAGGAAGCCTGCCTGATCACCACTTCCGGCACCATGAGCAACCAGGCGGCCGTCCTATCCCTTACCAATAAGTGCGAGCAGATCGTCCTCCACGATAAGTCCCATATGTACAACCTGGAGGTGGCTGCCTTGGCCCAGATCTGCGGCGTACAGGCCCGTCCTTTGCCTGCCCCTGGCGGCCATTACGACCTGGAGCAGCTGGAGGCCAACATCATCTCCCCTGCCATCCAGAACGCCCCCACCACCCTGGTGTGCCTGGAGAACACCTTTGACCTGAACCAGGGCCTGGTGGTGGATAAGGAACATATTGACGCCGTATGCGACGTGGCCCACCGGCATGGGATCCCGGTCTATCTGGACGGCGCCCGGGTGCTGAACGCGGCGGTGAGCCTGAAGATGGACCCCGCCGTGCTGTGCGAAAAGGTGGACGTGGTATCCCTTTGCCTGAGCAAGGGCCTCTCCTGCCCCATCGGCTCCATCATGATGGGCCCCAAGGCCGTGATCGAACGGGCCCGGGTCATGCGGCAGATGCTGGGCGGCGGCTGGCGCCAAGGCGGCATCGTGGCTGCGGCGGGCATCGTGGGCCTGAACCATTACAAGGACCTGCAGCTGGACCACGAAAAGGCCCAGACCCTGGCCCGGGGGCTGCAAAAGCTGGGCATCGGCATCGATATGGCCCAGGTGCAGACCAACGTGGTGCGGCTGGACGTGTCCACCGTGGGCATGACCGCCCTGGAGTTCTGCGGCAGCCTGGAAAACTTCGGCGTAAAGGCCAAGCCCGTGGGCCCCGCCTATGTGCGGATGATCTGCCACCGGGATCTGCTGCCGGAAATGGTCCCCACCGTGCTGTCCGCTGTGGAGCGCTGCATCCAGGCCAAAGCGGCCCGTTAAGGAGGGATCAGCCATGTTGGATCTGTTGGTTCGGAACGGTACGGTGGTCACGGCAGAGGGGAGCTATCCCTATGATGTGGCCATCCAAGGGGGGAAAGTGGCTGCCATCGGCCCCCACGGCACCTTGGGGGAAGCCAAGGAGACCGTGGATGCCGCCGGTAAGCTGGTGCTGCCGGGGCTCATCGACCCCCATGTGCATATCCACCACCCCTTTAAGGGCAGCTTTGCCGGGGACGATTTTACCTCCGCCACCCGCTCCGCCGCCTTTGGGGGCGTGACCACGGTATGCGATTTTGCCATCCAGTGGGACAAGACCAAGTCCCTGACCGATACCTGCGCCCTGCGCAAATCCCAATTTGAAGGCCAGTCCATCACGGATTACGCCTTCCACGCCTGCCTGACCCGTTCGGACGCGGAGACCATCGGGGAACTGCCCGGCCTGATCCAGGGAGGCATCCCCTCCGCCAAGCTGTACATGACCTATTCCCGCCAGGGCCGTATGTCCGACGACGCAGCCCTGTACGAGGCCCTGCGGCTCACCGCCCAATACGGAGGCATTGTGGGGGTCCATGCGGAAAACGACGCCATGTGCTACTATTTTTCCGACGCCTTCAAGGCGGCGGGAAAGACCAGCCCCCACTACTTCCCCCTGTGCAAACACAACCTGGTGGAATCCGAGGCGGTAAACCGGGCCATCTACCTGGCCAAGGTCACCGGCGGCAACCTGTACATCTTCCACCTTTCCTGCAAGGAGAGCCTGGATATCCTTCGCAAGGCCCAGGACGAGGGCGTCCACGTTTACGCGGAGACCTGCATCCACTACCTGACCATGGACATGTCCCAGTATGACCGGCCGGACGGAGCCAACTTCATCTGCAGCCCGCCCCTGCGCAGCAAGGCGGACGTGGAAGCCCTGTGGCAGGGCATCCAGGAGGGCCGCATCGGGGTGGTCAGCTCGGATCACTGCGGCTTCACCCTGGCCAACAAGGCCACCGGCGGCAACGACTTTACCGCCACCCCCAACGGCCTGCCCGGCATGGAGACCCGCTTGCCCGCCCTGTATACCTATGGGGTCAAAGCCGGCCGGATCTCCCTGTCCAAGATGGTGGAGCTGCTCAGCGCCAACCCGGCCCGGGCATTCGGCATGTATCCCCGCAAGGGCACCCTGGCCCCCGGCAGCGACGGGGACCTGGTGATCTTCGACCCATCGGAGGAAAAGGTCATCTCCCCCGCCGTGCTCCACAGCCCGGTGGACTGGAACCCCTTTGACGGCCAGACCCTCAGCGGGTTTGCCCAGGCCGTATACCTGGCCGGCAAGCCCATCATCCAGGATGGGGCCTGCCTGGCAGCCCCTGGCGCCGGCAAATTCGTCCAGCGGGACGCTAAAGCCATCTGTATTTTTGATCGATAAGGAGAACCAACGCCTATATGGGTAAACGAATTCTCATCGCCCTGGGGGGCAACGCCCTCCAGGAAGCCGGCAAGCCCGCCACCGCCCAAGCCCAGCTGGCAGTGGTGCGGCAGACGGCGGACTATATCGCAGACATCATCGCCATGGGCTATGCGGTGATCCTCACCCACGGCAACGGCCCCCAGGTGGGCCGCATCGTGCAGCAAAACGAATATGCCGACGCCATTACCCCGGCCATGCCCTTTGACGTGTGCGGGGCCATGAGCCAGGGCATGATCGGCTATCACATCCAGCAGTGCCTGATGGACGCCATGCAGGCCCGGGGCCTGAACAAGCAGGCGGTGACCCTGCTCACCCAGGTGGTGGTGGATCAGCAGGACCCCCGCTTCCAGAACCCCAGCAAGCCCATCGGCCGTTTTTACACCCAGGCGGAGGCGGAGGCCATCCAGCGGGAAAACCCGGACCAGACCTTCAAGGAGGACGCGGGCCGGGGCTGGCGCCGGGTGGTGCCCTCCCCCCTGCCGGTGGAGATCGTGGAGCTGGACGCCATCAAATGCCTGGTGGACCAGGGCTTTGTCACCATTGCCGCCGGTGGCGGCGGCATCCCTGTGATCCGGGAAAACGGCCAACTCCAGGGCACTGCCGCTGTGATCGACAAGGACTTTGCCTCGGAAAAGCTGGCGGAAGCCGTGGATGCGGACCAACTGCTGATCCTTACCGGGGTAGACCAGGTATGCGTCAACTACAACAAGCCGGATCAGAAGGGATTGGACCGGCTCAGCGTAGCCCAAGCCCGCCAATATATGGCGGAAGGCCAGTTTGCCCCCGGCTCCATGCTGCCCAAGGTGGAAGCGGCGGTGCGCTTCGCCGCCAGCAAACCCGGCCGGGAGACCCTGATCACCTCCCTAGAAAAGGCTGTGGACGCCTTGCAGGGCAAGACCGGCACGGTGGTATACGCATAGAACCGGATGCTAGGAAAAAGGCGGCCAGCGCCGCCGTCGCGGCGGAGACGGCCGCGATCACCTCCGCCATTGAGAGCGAGAATGCCGATCACTCTTCCTATCAGCTCCCGCCGGTGTCGTTCCTGCGCGCGGGGAAGAAGGATCAGACGGACGCGACGGAGGAGATCCGCTTCAACCGCGACCGGCTCAACACTGCCCTGAGCAGCTTCGGCGTCAATGCGACCATCCGCGACGTGACGCGCGGCCCCACGGTCACGCGCTACGATCTCGAGCTCGAGGCGGGCGTGAAGCTCAACAAGATCACGAACCTCTCCGGC
Organism: uncultured Eubacteriales bacterium; assembly: GCA_900543475.1. GTDB lineage: Bacteria > Bacillota > Clostridia > Christensenellales > CAG-138 > Pelethousia > Pelethousia gallinarum. Next base: position 1,368 of record UQRU01000029.1, on the reverse strand, counting down.
GACCTTGCGCTCGCGCTCGGTGTGGAGAATGTGCGCATCGCGCCGATCCCGGACAAGATCTCGACCGTCGGCATCGAGGTGCCGAACAAGGTCGTCAGCGCCGTTTGCCTGCGCGATATCATCGACTCGCCCGCGTTCCGCAATGCGAAGTCCAAGCTCTCGTTTGCCGTCGGCAAGGACATCGGCGGCAACTGCATCATCGGCAACATCGCCAAGCTGCCGCATATGCTCATCGCCGGCACGACCGGCTCGGGCAAGTCCGTGTGCATGAACTCGCTCATTCTGAGCCTGCTCTATAAGGCGACGCCGGACGAGGTGCGCCTGATCATGATCGACCCGAAAATGGTCGAGCTCGGCATCTATAACGGCATCCCGCACCTGTTCATCCCCGTTGTGACCGACCCGAAGAAGGCGGCCGGCGCGCTGCAGTGGGCGGTCGTGGAGATGCTCAAGCGCTACCGCCTCTTCTCCGAGGCCGGCGTGCGCGACCTTGCCGGCTACAACGCGCACCAGAAGAAGATAGGCGGCGAGACGATGCCGCAGGTCGTCATCGTCGTGGACGAGCTGGCAGACCTCATGCTCGTCGCGTCCAAGGACGTTGAGGAGAGCATCTGCCGCGTGGCTCAGATGGGCCGCGCCTCCGGTATGCACCTCATAATCGCAACACAGAGGCCGTCTGCGGACGTCATCACGGGCCTCATGAAAGCCAATATACCGAGCCGTATCGCCTTTGCGGTCTCGAGCGCGATGGAGTCGCGGATAATACTTGACGCGGCCGGCGCAGAAAAGCTCATAGGTATGGGTGACATGCTGTATTCGCCCCTGGGCAGCGGCAAGCCCATGCGCATCCAGGGCGCATACGTCTCGGACGAGGAGCGCGAGGACGTCATCGACTTCATAAAGCGCAGCTCCGCGCCGGAGTACTCCGAGGACATCCTGGAGCAGATAGAAAAGGCGGCGGAGGACAAGCCAGCAAGCGGCTCTTCCAAGTCGCAGGCAGACGAAGAGCCGCAGGCAAAGTCGCAGTTCGACGAGCTGCTTCCGCAGGCGGTGGACGTCATCTTCGAGACGAAGCAGGCAAGTGTTTCCATGCTTCAGCGCAGGCTGAAGCTGGGCTACTCGCGCGCAGCGCGGCTGGTAGACCAGATGGAGCAACTGGGCATAGTGGGTCCGTTCGAGGGCTCGAAGCCCAGGCAGGTGCTCATAACCAAGCAGCAGTGGCAGGAGATGCAGCTCATGAACGGCGCCGCGCCGACTGAGCGCTTCCAGACCGAGATGGAGTTCGGCACGGACTCCGACATGGACGCGGAGTGACATGACGGACGCAGAACTGGGAAAACTGAGCATACTCGCCCTCGCACACGTGGG
>UQRU01000028.1 GCA_900543475.1 uncultured Eubacteriales bacterium | reverse complement strand
TAGCTCCCTGGCCGCGCCGTAGGCGCAAGGGAGCTATGAACACCTCGAAAAAGTGGCGCAAGCCACTTTTTCGACAGACTGAGCGCCTCCGCTGGGCGGAGGCGCAAGGGGTTATGGCTTATTTTTCCTTCCGGGCTTGGATGGTCCAGGCGGCTAGGCCCACCAGGGACAGGGCGATCACCGAGAAGGCCAGGGTATCGCTTACCGCGTCGCCGGTCTTGGGAGGAATGGAGGGGCTGCTGCCATCGCCAAAGGACAGTACCAGAACCTTGGAAGGATTGGCCTGGCCAGGATAACTCATAGCCACCACGTCATACCAGGCGATCAGCCGGGCGCCCGCTTTCATATCAGCGGCATTGGCACTTACCAGGCCGGTTTCCCCCAGGGTGTATACGCTGGTGGCGCTGCTTACATGCAGAATGGTGTCCCCCTTGTCGTTGAGCAGGTCCAGGCCATTGCTGCTGCTTTCCACACCCTGAACGGTAAAATCATGGGCGAAGTCCTCGTTGCTGTTGGCTACCACGATCATGGTATGCAGGGCGCTTTGGGGGGGCAGGCTCCGGGTGGTGGCCGCGCTATGGAAAGCGGTGAAGGTCATGCCGGCCGCCAGATCCTTTAGAGCAAGATTGCTGCCGTCCTTGGCGCTCAGGAACAGGGTGGAGCTGCTTACGTTAAAGACCATTTCACTCTTGTCGGACAGGGTGACGGTGATCTGGTTATTGGCGGTATCCACAGCCGTGATGGTGCCTTCCGCCTGTACCAGGGAGCTGGAGGCTGCCAGAACAGGCACGGTGTTCAGCAGAAGCATGGCGGTCAAAACAAAGAGTACAATGCGTTTCATGGTTATCATAATCCTTTCGTTGTTGTTTTCGTTTTTGTTTTTCATCCATAGAACGCATGAGCATGGCCCAAGGTTGCAAAATCGCAAAAAAATTTTTTTAGCCTGGAAAATACGACCTTTTTCTATACCGAAACCCTCGGACAAAAATATTTCTAAACCCTATTGACAAGAATCTTTGTCAATGCTATCCTATGAATGACAAATAAAGTTGTCAAAATGACGTAAATGCTTGTCAAAAAGGAGGCGTAGCCATGCCGCTGGGAAACCGCTTAAAAGAGTTGCGGGCAGCCAAGGGACTCAACCAGCAGGGATTGGGCGCATTGGTGGGGGCATCCCGTCAGACCATCAGCCTCATTGAGCGGGGGGATTACAATCCCTCCATCACCTTAGCCCTGCGGATCGCAAAGGTATTTGGGACCACTGTGGAGGAAGTTTTTTATCTTACGAACACCGAGGAGGAAACGGTATGAATAGGAATCATAACACCAAAGAGCGCAAGCCGGGGATCGTATATGCCCGATTCGCCGGCACGTTTGTACTATGCGCCCTGTTGGGAGCGGTGGCAGGGTTCTGCATCGCCCTGGCAGGGGAAGCCTTCCTTCAGCTGGGGGCGGAGCTGAACAAGGCTTTGGCGCGCCTAGGGCTTTGGTGGTTTGCGCCAGGGTATGGGCTGCTGGCCTTGGCTACGATCTACTATCTGCGGGGCAGGGCGCTGCTCCCCCAAACCCAGGCTGAGGACGACGCCTTTCGGGAAGCCGACCGGCGGCTATGCTTGTCCTTGCTCTTTTCCGGCGCGGCCATGGTATGGATGTTCATAGCCGCCGGGATCGCTACCCAGGCCCCGGGTAACCAGGGCAACGGGATAGTGCCCCTGCTGCTGCTTCAGCTGGTCTGGATCATCGTTGCGCAAGCCCTGACCATCCAGGCGGTCAAGGTCATCTATCCGGAAAAGCGGGGCAATGTATTCGACTCCCGGTTCCAAAAAGATTGGTTCCAAAGCTGCGACGAGGCGGAACGCCACCAGATCGGCCAGTGCAGCATCTTCTCCTTTCGGGTGATGAGCGGGGCCTTTCTCCTGGCCATGCTGGCGCTGTTTTTCCTGGCCTCCAGCGGCATGGCCCAGCCCGGATGGATCCTGCTGGTGGGCGGCCTGTGGATGATCCAGCAGATGAGCTACCAGTGTATGGCCTACCATTTGGATCACGGGAAAAAGAAAGGGATGGGCTGAGGCGCTTGTTGCCGGCCCTTGTGAAAAACCCAGCCCCCGGGGGGGGCGGCAGTGTTTGCCTTGGGGCGGGGCCCTTTGGGCCTCGCCCCAAGGCAAACCAACGCCAGGGAGCGGGGGCCGAAGGCCCCCGCTCCCTGGCGTTGTGCGCGCTGCGCGCGCCTGCCGCCCCCCGGGCGGGCTGGGTTTTTACGCTGCCGCTGGGCTGTTCCGCCTAGTTGCTTTTCGGCAGGAAGGGGATGATCCGGGCGGCAAGCTCGGCGGTGGACATGGTTTGGAGCCAGACCTTACCGGGGCCGGTAAGGGTGGTGAGGAACAGGCCCTCCCCCCCGAAAAGGATGTTGGAGAAGCCCTTGACCATTTCCGCGGAATAGTTGACGGAGGCCTCAAAGGCCGCCACATTGCCGGTATCCACCTTGAGGGTTTCGCCGGGGGCGAGGTCGTATTCCCGAATGGCTCCATCCAGCTCCAGGAACACCAGGCCCTGGCCGCTATAGCGCTGCATGATCAAGCCCTCGCCCCCAAAGATGGCGCCCTTCACCCCGCCCCGGCCGAAGGCCACGGAGATGGTCACATCGGGGTCCGCGCACAAAAAGGCGTTCTTCTGGGCGATGTATTCCCGGCCGGGGCCTATCTCCAGCACCTTGATCTCGCCGGGCATGGAGGAGGCGAAGGTGATGCTGGCGCCGGGCCGCTGGGCGGTATAGGTGGCCATAAACAGGTTTTCGCCGGAGAACATCCGGCCCAATGCCTTGCCAAGGCCGCCCTTCATATTGGTTTCCATGCTGATGCCGTCGCTCATCCAGGAAAGGCCGCCGCTTTGGGTATAAACGCTTTCCCCGGCGTTGAGCTGCATGGTTACGGCGGGCATTTGGCCGCCCCAAATTTCATATTGCATACAATACCTCCCAAACATGGTTTTGCAACCAGTATAACATAGGAGGGAAGGCGCGCATATAAATTTTTCTTAAAACTTTGCCACGGCTGCGCCCGGCGTCTATGGGCGGGAAAGCGGGCCGCAAGGAAAAGGGCCGGCAAGGATGACGGCCCATGGCCCAGGGAAGGGCTTGGGGTGGTTATTTGAGCATGTAAAAGATGGAGGTCGCCGTGGCGGCGGGCATGGGGTCGTGGTTGATGTAAGCGCCCGCCCACATATGGGCGACCCGATGGGATAGGGCTTGGATCTTGCATTGCAGGGTCACATGGCCGGCGTCCAAGGGGATGGGGGCGGCATAGGAGACCTGCAAATTCAAGGTGCGGCAATCCCGGTCGGTATAGCGGCGCAAAAGCAGGGCCATGCCGTTGTCGAAGATGCTGCTGATGGCCCCGCCGTGGACGATATTCACCGCGTTGAGCATCCAGTCCTGGATGGGGTATTGAAACCGGGCCGTGCGTTCCGCCAGGCTGGCCTCCAGCAGGGACGGCTGGAGCATCACCATGAGCCGCTGGGGCGGGAAGGTCTGAATATATGCGATATTTTCCTGGATGGCCTGGCATAGCGCTTGATCGGTTTTGGGCGGATTGTAGGGATGTTCCATACATGCGCCTCCTTTCATGGGGGGATAAAATACCCTTCCATTATAAGCCAAGGGCAGCCGTTGCGCAAGGCTGGGGGGAGGCCCCGCTTTCGGGGCGAAACAAAAGCGGGCATCCGCCCGCGTTTGCCGCAGCCTAGGATTATTGCATGGCCGCCTGGGCAAAGCTGTTATCCACCAGGGTGTCCAGGGGCACCCGGGCGGCCAGCTCGCCGGCGCCCTCCATTACGTCCTGTAGGCGGGTAAAGGCGTCCTCCGTCATCACAGGGTCCTGGCACCAGCTGTCGGTTTCCCGGTAGCTCTTTGCCACAGCCGCCAGGGTCTCCAGGTCGCTGTCCGGGAAGAAAGGCTGCATGGCCTCCGCTACCTGTTCATCGGTGGCGGTCTGCACCCATTGCTGGGCCTGGTAGATGGCCTCCACAAAGGCGGAAACAAAGGCCGGGTCTTCCTGTATGGTTTGCTGGCGCACCATGAAGGTGGTATAGGGGATCTCGCCGCTTTCCAAGCCCATGTTGGCCACCATATAGGCTTTGCCCTGGGCCTGGAATTGGCTGGCTACCGGCTCAAACAGGGTCACATAGTCCCCGGTGCCGCCCTCGAAGGCGCCGCCCATGAGGTTGAACTGGATGTTGCTGATCACCTCCACGTCCACGCCAGGCTCCAAGCCGTGCTGGCGCAGCACATAGAGCAGGGTCATATAGGGCATACCGCCGGGCCGGCCGCCGATGATGGAAGCACCCCGCAGCGCTTCCCAATCAAAATCCGTTACCGGCTCCCTGCCCATCAGGAAGGAACCGTCCCGCTTGGTGAGCTGGCCAATGATGATGGGGTGATCCGTCTGGCCCTGGTTCACCACATATACGCCGGTTTCCGGCCCCATCAGGGCCACGTCCGCCTCCCCGGCCAGGAGGGCCGTCATGGATTTATCGCTGCCGCCGCCGGTCACGATCTCCACCTCCATGCCCGCCTCGGCAAAATAGCCGTTAGAGATGGCCACATAGAGGGGCGCGTAAAATACGGACCGGGTCACTTCGTTCAAGGTGACCTGCCGCAGCTGGGTTTGTTTGCCGCAAGCGCAGCATACGAGCAGCGTTATCGCCACAAGGCACCAGGCAATCCATCGTTTCATCAATTTAAAAACCTCCCTGCGATTGTTGGTTTATCATATTGCAGGGGGGCGGGTTATGTGACAAAAATCCAAAAAATAAATGGGGCGGCCCGGTATGGCGCCCCTATTGGGCCGGCCCCTCCGGGCCGGGGGACAGAATGGCGGATACAATGTTTTGCCCAAAGGCCCGGACCCGGTCCTGGACGCCCGGGATTTGCAGGGCCTCCCCGGGGCTGTTGGCGGTTTCCCACATGCAGAACCGGGGGGGCAGCATAAAGGATTTATTCAGAGAGAGGGCCCCCAATACCTGCTGGGCCACCAGGTCCCCGCCGCTGTAGCCGGATACGATGATGGCGTATAGGTATTTGTTTTCCAGGTTGTTGTGGATGAGCAAGGCTGTAAGCCGGTTGATAAAGGCGGTGATATGGGCGCTGAGGGCGTCGTTGTAATTGGGGCAGAGCAGCAGCAGCGCGTCCGCCTGGAGGATGGCTGGGAAAACCTTGTCTGGGATGGCGCCCCCGTAAAAGCAGCGATTATGCAGGGCATATTGGGAGCAGACATGGTAGGAACACCCCCGGCAATCCATCAGCAGGCCGCTGCGCAGGGATATTTCCTGCAAAGTGCAGCTGGGGGTCAGATGGGCGGTCAGGGCCCGGGCCAGATCCAAGGTGTTGGAGGTGCTTTCATGGCTGGCATGGAGCAGCAGGATGTTGGGATGGGCAACCCGCTGGGGGGAGAAGGCTAGCAGCCGGTCTACCAGCAGCCGGATGGCTAAGGGATAGGCTTCCTGGGGGCTGATGCCGGCCCGCTGGGCCTGGATGCGCAGGGTGGATAGGGAGCCGGTCCCGTCCACCAGGGACCGGCCGGGGAAAAAGCAGCCCGCCCCATTGGCGCTTAGGGCCAGGGCCCGGGCCAACTGCTTGGTATAAAGCTCCCCTTCCCCGTCGATCACCATGGCCCCATAGCTGCCCTCCATGGCGGCGGGGTTTTTGCGCAGGTGGAGGAGCAGCTTGCAAATCTCCTCGTCCAAGCCGTACTTCCCGCTGGATATGGCAAACAACACCCGCCTATGGGAGAGGTCCGGCAGCGGCCCGGCGCCAATTTCCACCGGCTCATAGGGGAGCCCGGTGAGGGCAAGCTCCAGCAGGGCTTGCAGCCGGGAGTCCTGCCCGGCGGATACAACGGTGAGGGGCGTCATAGGGGCGTCTCCTCCTGTAAGGCTTTATAGCAGGCTTTGAGCCGCTCCAGCAGCAGGGGATGCAGATCCTCCTCAAAAAGCTCCAGCCCCAGGGGGCCAAACCGGCTTTTGCACCCGAAATAGATCCCCTTGATGGGCACGCTGCCCAGGTGCCAGGCCCCCCGCAGGGTTTGCAGCACGCCGACGCAGGCGGAGGAAAGCCCGGGGGCGATATAGGGCTTATACCCCAGGGCGCGCACCTGCAAATTTCCATCCCGGGCCAGCGCTGTCAGGCGGCGGGAAAGGACGTCGTCATAGCCTTCCCCCGGGGCGTTGGCAATGACCAGCCCCGCCCCGTGGGGCCCATAGGCCCGGCCCTGGGAAAAGTCCACCCCTTCCTTTTCCGCATAGTAGGCCGCCCGGGCGGCCATGACCCCCAGCCCATAGCCCTGGATCTGCTCCGGCAAAAGCCCGCAGCCGTCAAAGGGGCCCCCCGCCTGCCGGTTGCTGGCAAGAAATAGGCTCCGGGCCAAATGGTCCACCGGGTCTGAGATCTGGCAGAACAGGCCGGTAAACCCCTGGTCCCTGGCCTGCCGGGCATAGCCGGCCAACAGGGCGGCGTTGGCGGCGTATTGGGCCATGCGCACATCCCCGCCCTGGCCCAGGGGCGGCACCCCCTTGCTGGCGGTAAAGAGCAGGGCGTCGCAGGCAAATAGCTGGTCCTGGCCGATGCAGGTAATCTTGGGCAGGGGCCGGCCGTCTATGGGCAGGACCTGGTTGAGCTCCATTTCATACCGGGCCATCCGGGCTTCATCCGGGTCGAAAATGCCGATCTGCTCCACATCGTGACCCAATAATTTGAGCCCGGTCAGCAAGGCGCCCCCCACATCCCCCAGCCCCACCAGGTTCAGCCGGAACCGGGGAGGCGGGGCCAGCATCCGGTCCAGCACCCTGTAGGCATTGGCATAGGCGGTATTGAGCAAGGTCTTTCCGTTGGTATGGATCAGGCCCGCCGCTTGGGGGGAAAGGTCATAAAACAGGAACACCGTCGGGTCAAAGGGCTCGCTGACCCGCAGCGCCCCTGGGGGCAGGGGTTCATTTTGGGGCCGGGCCAGGCAGACGCCTCCATAGGCATAGTAATCCATAGACATGCTCCTTTTCTTATGGGCTTGTAGGCAGGGGCCGGGCCAACCGGTCCAATGCAGCCACATCCTCCCGTAGGCATTGGGAGGGAAGGGCGTTGGGGTCATAGCGTAGGGCGTCCCCCCGGTGGGGCGGCCGGGAAGCGATGAACACATCCCCCAGCCGGCGGATGGTCAAGGGGCTGGTCAAGAAGGCCAGATGCCGCGCCTCCAGCACCTGCAGGATGTCCTTGGCATTGCAAAGGGCGGTGCGGCAAAGTTGCAATACCGCTTGCTCCGGCGCATCCCGCAAAAAGCGGGGGTAGGCGTAGGGCAGCATAAGGTTGACGGAGGGAATGACCGAACCCCGGGGCGGGGCGCCCCCCATGCCGTCCCCCCCGATGAAGGGATAGAGCAGGCTTTCGTTGAACCAATACCTGAGGTTGGGGATAAAATATTCCCAATCCACCGGCCAGCCCTGGGCCTTGGTCAGGTCCATGCCCCGGCCGGACAGCACCCCTACGATGATCCGGGCGATGGGCACCCCTTCCGCCCGGAAGATGGGCTCCAGCTTTTCCAACCGGTAGCCGTTGTGCAAAAGATCGTCCACCAGCAGCACAGGCCGTTGGAAGGATTTCAGGGTGCGGGCCTGGTTGGCCAGGGAGGAATAGCCCGGGGATTCCAAAATGGAAAAGCTGCGCAGATCCGGGGCAAATACCTTTTCCGCATGGAGGGCCTTGGTGACCGTATGGGGAACCATATCCCCGGAAAGCACCTTCCCATAGGGCACGCACATATTGGCCCCCATCCCATTGTGGCCGGGCGCCACCGGGTTCCAGCGTTGGACCTTTTCCATCAGAGCCTGGTTGAGCAGCTCCGTATCAAAGCAAAGGAGCAGGCGGCCGGGGAATAGACCGCAAAGATCAAGCCGTAGGCTGGGCCGCCGCTCCTTCACGGCTTTTATCACCGAAGGTTCGCTGGAAAAGGGCGCTTTGAGCCTACATAACACATCCTGGATCAGGATCATGGGCGCCCGCATATCCACCAGGTACAGCTGGGGGCAAGGCACCAGGGACACGAACCCCAATTGAGGCAGCAGCTGGGCCAGGGGATCTTGGGGGGAATCCGCCCGGTATATGGCGAAGGTGACGTCGTCCAAGAGGCAACGGGCCAGCAATTGGTTGCACAGCAGCCGGGCCTCTTCCGGCCCGGGGGCCTGGCAGGTTTCCAGGAGCAGCACCTTGCCGGATACCTGCTGACGCAAGGCTTCAGCCTCTGGGGCGCTGTTTAGGACGGTATAGAGCTGGGAAACGGATAGGGACTGGGCCTGGACCCATCCCAGCGGCTCCTGGGCATCCCGCCTGTGAAGCTGGCAGATGTAAGCCCCTTGCTGGGGCCGGGACTCGGAAAAATACAGGGCATCCTGCTGGAGCAGCCGCTTATCCTGGGGGGTGCGCAAATATAGGCCTTTGGCATAGATGAAATCCTGCACCACAGGGTCCACCAGCATGGAGATGTCCATGTTTTTATCGATGGATTCCCGGATGCGGGTGGAGCTGACGGTTTCATAGTCCGGCGGCAAAGTCAGCAGCCGAAGTTGGCCCTGGATGCGGCGGCGGATGGCCTGCTCTACCGCCCCGGGTTCCTGGCCTTCTGCTCGTGTAAAAACGATATGGTCGTATTCCTGGGCGCCCCCCGGCTGGTTATGCCGGTAGGCGGAGGCGTTTTGCACCACGTCGCTGCCCATGACCAGCGATACCCGTTCCCCGGGGAACAGGCCGGAGAGCTTGGCAAGGTCTTGAGGCATGGCGATATTGATGGGGATGTCATCCGGGAACAAATAGACGTTTGGGGCATCCGCTGTGCTCAGCATGGCGATCTGCCGGCGTAGGAGCTTGGGCAGGGTGCGCTTGCGCCAGGAAAATTCATCCACCGCCAGGTAGACCGTATAGCCCAGGGCTAAGATCTCTTCCACGATCCGGCGGTGGCCTGCGGAAAACGGGTCGAAGGTACCGGGGAAAAAGGCCGCCGGGCCGGGGGCGGGAAAGCGCCAAGGCCCCAGTTCCACCTGGGCCTGGGTGATGAAGCGGTATAGGTGGTTGAGCATGGCCGCCCGGTTGAAGAAGGTGGTTTTGCCGGCCCTAGGTTCACACAGCAGGGTAAGGAGCTTCTTGCCGCAGCGCAGAAAAACCTGTTGCCGCCGCGCCAACGGAATGGAGGTTTGCCCAAGGAACCCTTTACATAAAACATACAGGGCGGTACGGTGGATGCTATTTTCATAATGGGCCACCCCTGTGAGCAGCAGACCCAGGATGCGAACCTCCAAGGGTTGGTCGCATACCTGCCCCAGCATGACCCCCAGGGTGGAAAGGGCAAACCTGGCGGGCCGGATCTGGGAGGAACGGACCATGGCTTCCAGCAGGTCGGTACATTCCGCCATCTCCTTGGGAGGCAGGCCGCAGATGAGCTTCCCCAAAAACGGGGGGATGTATTGGCCGATGGGGTCCTGGCCGCTCTCCAATTCCCGGATCAGGTCGATGACGATCTCATTGCGCTGGTCCGCCCGCAGCATGGGGGCCAATTCCACCAGGGCCTGGCCAGCCCGTTCCCGGACCGGAAGATGCTCGCTGACGGAAAGCAGGTTGGAAAGATGGGTGGCAATATGGAAGGCTTCCTCGCCATGGGCTTTGGCATAGCCGGCCAGCATATCCACGTAGGTAAGCTTTACCGTCCAATGCACTGCTTTTTTTAGGTTGGCAAGGTAGAGCTGGGATACGTCGAAGCCGGCAGGACCGGGAAGCCGGCCTAGGCCTGCTTCCAACTGGGCAACCAGGTAGGCGATGGCGGGTTCCTCCTGCCGGGGCAGGGCTTGCAATAAGGCGGCAACGCCTTGTTTGCCGCCGGGGCAGCCTGCTTGCAGGATACCTATGGCCAGACGCAGGCTGGCTAAAAGCAGGGGCAATGTTTGGCCAGGCTCCTGGACCAAGGCGCAAAGCACTTGAAAGACCTTGGAAACCTCCTTGGGGGTCAATAGGGAAAGGGGGCATAGGGCCAGGGCGTCCAATAGGGCGAACCGATGGGCGGGCAATCCATCCCAAGCAAAAAACCGCCTGAGCAACGGCGCAAGGAAATGGGGGGCCGCCTGGGGCTCGCAGGCAGCGAACAGGCTGGACGCAATGGCCTTAAGGGAATTGGCGATGCGAAGGGCGTGCTTGGGGGAGATCCGAGCGTCCGGATAGAGGCAGCGGAGGATATAGGTTTCCCAAAGATCCGCCGCCTCTTGGAGCAATTGGGTCACCGAGGGGGCGGCGGCGCCCTTGGGCGCCCGGGATGGCAGTTCCTTGCGATAGCGGGGGCCGCTGCCTGCTAAAATTTGCCCCATGATGGCAGCGCTATGCCGGCGCACGTCCCCTGCGTGGTGCATAAGCAGTTCATAGAGGAACCCTAAGGCTACCAGCTTACCCTCCCTGGTCATATATACGCTGTAATCCTCCAGCAACCTAAGGTAGGTGCGCAGCCGGTAAGGATCTTTTTCACTGCGGGCTTGCTCCAGCAGCTGCTCCATGGAATTCTGGCCGCTCAAGGTATGAAGCAGCTGAACATTGTGGAAAAAGGCCATGGAGCGTAGCCGGTCTACCGCTTGGCTGGGGGTAAGCAGAGCCGGGTCCGGGGCCTGCACGGGGATAGGCGTCCCGGCAGGATCGGGATTGACGCCCTGGCTTTGTAAAAACTCCTGGAAATCCCACAACTTCTGAAAGACGGTTTCATAATGTCGGCGCTTTTCTTCCGTCAAGTGGGATAATTTTGTGTAGATGATATCATGGGCTTGCTTGAGGGTATAAATGGATACCTGTTCCGTCCCATTTTCCAGACGGTGCCCACGGACCCGAAAATCCGCATAGATCAGCAGCAAGCTTTCTAAAGGCAGGTTTTCAAACTCCAGATCCCAGGCGGAATGGTTGGCAGCCACATGGGCGATCTGGGGCATATCCAGCTTGGAGAGCCACTCCCAGGTATAATAATAATGTAAGGTGGGCACTCGGGCCGCATCCGGGCCCCGGCAGCCGAATTTGCCGATATCGTGGGCCAGGGACGCGGCGGCGATCAGAGGAATATCGGCAGGCAACCCGCATTGCACAGCTTGGCGGCCCATGGCGACGGCCACATTATGCACGCCCAGGATATGCTTTTCCGGGTCATAGGGGAGGGCGCAGGGGGCAATGCGCAGCAAAAGCAAATACCGGCTTTGGGCGGTATGCTCCATAAAGCGGCGGTATTCCTCTTGAACCCGGCTGGCGGCCAACTCCGCTTGGGTCACAGGGCACGGGTCCCGCAGCAGGGAATGGGGCAGGCGGCCCGCTTCCCCTTTTATACAGTATTCTAAAATGGATAAAAATAGTTCCAACGCCTTGCGCTCCCCCAGGCGGGGCCGTATGAAGTCCCGGTCCGGGAACAGGCCGTCCGCCAGGTAGTCATAGCACCGGGAAAGCCAGCCTTCTGCCGGCGCCTGGGCGCAGATAAGGCCCATGGCAGGGGCGCAGGCTTGACATAGAGCGGCTGGGTCCGTTGCGCCAGACCAATCCAACGCCGCTAGATTTTCCAATACGTGGCCCTGGTTTAAATAATCCCGCAAGGCTCTGGAAGAGACCCGCAGCTTTTTTGCATAATTCTCTTGCAGGAAAGCCTGTAAATCGGAACCGGAAGGATCGATGGGAAACGCCATAATAACATGCCTTTCTAATGGATGATGGCTGCGTCGATAATATTATTATAGTCTCCCGCAGACAGGATGAACAGAGGGGTTTTTCAAAAAACAGCGGGAAAACAAGCGGCAAGGACTTGACATTCCTACCTGGCATAAGTATAATAATTCGTGCAGTTCGCGGTCGTGGCGGAATAGGCAGACGCGTACGTTTGAGGGGCGTATGGGAGACCGTATGGGTTCAAGTCCCATCGACCGCACCAGCTTTAGAGCAAGCGCTAGATCGCTTGCTCTGCTTTTTTTATGCGGTCCGAAGGCTTCCCCATGGCTTTTGCTCGGCAACGATTATGCTGCAATAATTGGCGGAAAAGCCTTCAAACATACAATAGGCCCTTACCGCTACGTGCTCTATTTCCTCCAGGGGCCTTACAATGATGCGGGGAACGCCTGCATACGAATCCCACTGTGCCTAAAACGCCATACGCGATGGGTAATCCAAGGGCTAGGATTGCATTTTCGCAATCGATAGGGTATAATACCCATGCTTGCCCATGGGCTATGGATCATTGGCGCAGGCTTGGGTTGGAGGGGATGCGTCCTCGCCGGCCCCTCCTATAAAAACCACAGGGAGCGGTATCGAAGTGGTCATAACGGGGCTGACTCGAAATCAGTTTGCGGTTTGTAGCCGCACGTGGGTTCGAATCCCACCCGCTCCGCCATGCGGCCGTAAGCGATGATTTGCTTACGGCCATTTTTAATTCGGGAGCATACGCTTCCTTATTTTATTTGAAATGAGTCCCCAAAGGGGTAAGGCAAAGGTTTTGCCCATTGGGGACATGGGGAGCCTATGCAGCATGTTTGGCCCTAGGTTGCGGCGGCAAAAGCCCTGCTTTGGGAAAGGGAAGGATAGGTGCAATCCAGCGGCGGATATGGTATAGTAAAGATGGGTTGCTGGGGTAAGACGCTAGGGGATGTAGGGAGACGGCTGGGAGGAGCATGCGGAACGAAGATGGGGAATGGAAATTATTATCTGCTGACCAACCTCATATCCGAGGATGAGAAAAAGGTCATCACCAGCATTGTTGGCCATATTGAGCGGGGCGAAGGGAATGTGGGCATTCAGCAGATTGCCAACGAAAACTTCGTATCCCCGGCTTTCATCGTGAAATTCTGTAAGCGGCTGGGGTTTGCAGGCTATCGGGAACTATTTTACTATCTTACGGTCCAAATTGGCGGTATCAACGAACAGGCGGGAAGCAAAAACCCTACGTCCATGCTGGACGGCATGGACCCGGAAAGCGTAGCTTGCTTTTGCGCGCTGCTCAATGCCCACCGGAACCGGAAGATCTTTGCCGTGGGCATGGGTTTTGCAGAGCATGTGGCGGCCTATATGGTGCATCGGCTTTCCATCTGCGGGTTCACGGTGTTTAACAGCGTGCATTTTTACGACTATATGATCTTCCGGGAGCAGGGGGAAGGGATGGTAAGCAACCTGGAGCCCTCCCTGATGCTGGCGGTATCCCAAAGCGGCGAGTCCAACATCGTGCTCAACGATGTGACCCGGGCCAAGCAACAGGGCTTTAAGATCATTGCATTTACCCGGTGCGCGGATTCCACCCTGGTCCGCATGTCGGACGTACACTTCATCATCAACGAAACCAAACAGGCCTTTGTGGGGGACATGCCCAATACCTTTTTCGGCAAGGTGATCATCGCCTTTGAGGAATTGACCGGGGAATACCTGCGCAGGCAGCGGGAGGCCGCGGCAAAATAAAATCTGTTACACGCAAATGAAAAACACTTTACGGGTACTGCCATGCTATAATTGGGATAGCAAGCAGACCCGTTTTTTTATTTCTTCGTTTCACCCCCATATCCCATTTTTATTTGACCCGGCGTTTATAGCAACCCCATGGATGGACCGTCCCCCCAATTTGATTAGCTTGCCGATGGCAATCGGCGATAAATAAAAGGAGGAAAACCCATGAAAAAGACGATCGCTG
This sequence comes from uncultured Eubacteriales bacterium, assembly GCA_900543475.1. GTDB lineage: Bacteria > Bacillota > Clostridia > Christensenellales > CAG-138 > Pelethousia > Pelethousia gallinarum. Next base: position 7,455 of record UQRU01000028.1, on the reverse strand, counting down.
TTCTTTTGGCGCTGGTATTCGCCTTTGCCGCCTTCACCGGCTGCGCCCAGCCTGCGGCCCAGGAGCCTGCTGCGGAAGAACCCGCTGCGGAAGCGCCTGCCGACACGGAAGAAGAAGCCCCTGCGGAGGAGGCTGCGCCTGAAAACATTCAGCTGGAATCCCTGACCTTGTATTTCGTTCCCTCCCGGGAGCCGGATGAGATCGTGACCATTACCGAGCCCCTCAAGGAGCTGCTTAAAACGGAGATGGCCAACCAGGGCTACGACGTGGGCGCGGTGGAAATCTTTGTGGGCACCACCTATGAGGCGGTGGGCGAGGCCCTTGCCGCGGGCACGGCGGATATCGGCTTCGGTATGCCGGGCGGCACCTACGTACTCTATGACGACGGGGCGGACGTGATCCTCACCTCCACCCGGGACGGCCTGAGCAAGGATTCCGACAACGCCAAGGATTGGAACGACGGTCAGCCCACCCTGCCTTCGGAAGAGCAGGCGGTCTCCTATCGGGCGCTGATGATCGCCGGCCCCTCCGAAAAGGGCCAGGCGGTAGCCGCCAAGGTAAATGCCGGCGAAGAGCTCACCTGGGACGACATCAACGGCCTGAACTGGAGCGTGATGAACTCCTCCTCCTCCGCGGGCTACATCTATCCCGCCCTGTGGATGCAGGAGCGCTACGGCAAGGGCATCACGGACCTGGCCAACGCCGTGCAGTCGGATTCCTACGGCAGCGCCTTTGCCCGCCTTGCCTCCGGCCAGGTGGACGCCCTGATGACCTATGCCGACGCTCGCCGGGACTATGAGGAAAAGTGGACCACCGAATATGCCCGTACCGCCTCCATCTGGGAGGAGACCAACGTGATCGGCGTCACCCCCGGCATCTACAACGATACCATCACCGTCAGCAAGACCGTGCCCTATATGGACGACGCCCTGAAAGCTGCCCTGCAGGAAGCCTTCATCAACATCGCCGCCACCCCCGAGGGCCAGGAGGTTATCGCCATCTACAGCCACAACGGCTACCAGAAGGCCGTCTCTTCCGAATATGACAACGAGCGCGCGGCCCAGGAGCTGATCCAGAGCCTGAGCAACTAATATTGACTGCGCCCTTCCACCGGACAGGCGGGTATCCGCCCCGTCCGGTGACTGGAGGGCAACGCCCAAACAGGGCAGGGGGACCGCCGTGGCGGCCTCCCGTCCCATGTGCCGGCCCATAGGGCAGGGGCATGGGAGCGGGAAAAGGGGGCGTTCGCCCCTTTTTCACAGCCTGCCTTCCGGGCATATGCCGCCCCTGGCGGTATTCTATCCAAACCGGCTGGAGGATGCATCAATGATTCGCTTTGACCATGTTTCAAAAGTATACCCCAACGGCACCGTGGGCCTGGACGACGTGAGCCTGGAGGTGGCCCAGGGGGAATTTGTGGCCATCATCGGCCTTTCCGGCGCGGGGAAATCCACCCTGTTGCGCTCCATCAACCGGATGCACGACATCACCGGCGGCACCCTCTCCGTGGACGACCATAACGTTTCCGATCTGAAGGGAAAGGCCCTGCGGCGTTTCCGCCGGAACATCGGCATGATCTTCCAGTCCTTCAACCTGGTGACCCGGACCACGGTGATCAAAAACGTGCTCATGGCCCGGGTGCCGGATATGCCCTTTTGGCGGGTGCTGCTGGGGGCGTTTCGCAAGGAGGATAAGATCCTGGCCCTGGAGTGCCTGGATAAGGTGGGCATTCTGGATAAGGCCTATATCCGGGCGGATCAGCTGTCCGGCGGCCAGCAGCAGCGGGTGGCCCTGGCCCGAACCCTGGCCCAGAACCCCAAGATCATCCTGGCGGATGAGCCTGTGGCCGCATTGGACCCGGTGACCGCCAAGCAGGTGATGGAGGATTTCGTCCGGATCAACCAGGATATGGACATCTCCATCCTGCTGAACATCCACCATGTGGAACTGGCCCTGACCTATGCCAACCGGATCATCGGCATCCGGAGCGGCAAGATCGTCTTTGACGGGCCGGCCAAGGCGGTGACCCAGGAGGTGCTCAACGCCATCTACGAGGGTCATATCCCTCAAGGCGGGGAGGATGGACAATGAACCTATATGATAAGATCTTCAAGCCCAAAACCATGCGCCTTGCCAACGGCAAGACCGTGGAGGAGCGGGCCAGCCGCCTGCCGGTGATCCTGCTGGTGCTGGTGGCGGCCTCGGTGCTCTCCGTCAAGGTGACCGGGTTTAACCTATCCACCCTACTCACCCGGGGCAACCAGTTTTTCGTCATCCTGGGCCAGATGTTCCCGCCCAACGCCAGCTACCTTTCCAGCATCTGGACCCCCCTGTTCGATACCATTAAAATGTCCCTGCTGGGCTCCTTTATTGGCAGCGCCCTGGCGATTCCCTTCGCCATCGTGGCCTCCACCAACATCATCCACAACCGGGCCGTCATCGGCGTGGTGCGGGTGTTTTTGAGCCTGGTTCGCACCCTGCCCACCCTGGTTACCGCCCTGATCGCCACCTATATGTTCGGCCTGGGCACCATGGCGGGTACCTTTGCCATTGCGGTATTCACCTTTGCTTATGTGGGCAAGCAGCTCTATGAGCAGATCGAAACCGTGGATATGGGCGCCTATGAGGCCATGGAAGCCCTGGGCTCCACCAAATCCCGGGCATTCCTGTCGGCGATCCTGCCCCAGGTGCTGCCCGTATACCTGTCCATTTGCCTGTTCTGCTTTGAAGGGAACGTGCGCTACGCCTCCATTTTGGGGTATGTGGGCGCAGGCGGATTGGGCCTGATCCTGAATGAAAAGATCGGATGGCGGGATTATTCCAGCGTGGGTATGATCCTGATCGTCCTGTTTATTACCGTGCTGGTGATCGAATCCATTAGCCAGTACATCCGGCGCAAGCTATCATAGGAGGAACGGCCATGAATAAAGCCATTGCGCAAACATATGCCAAGGCCCCCAAAAGCTGGTATAGCAAGCTGCTGGTGGCCCTGCTGGCCGCGGTTTTGATCGCCTGGTCCTCCTCCACCCTGCAGGGTACCACTGCCGGGGGCGACGGCTGGGAGATCGCCAAGCGGATCGTTTCCGGCATTTTCCATCCGGACAAGACGCTGCTCTTCGACCTGAGCAAATCCGGCGTGGCCTATCTGCTGCTGGAAACCATGTGCATCGCCTTTTTAGGCACCATCGTGGGGGCGGTGTTTTCCATTCCTTTGTCCTTCCTGTCGGCAACCAACCTGGTGCCAAAGCCCATCGCCATCGTGATCCATGCCTTCATCATGGCCATCCGCACCATTCCCGCCTTTGTTTACGGCCTCATGTTCATCCGGGTCACCGGGCCGGGGGCCTTCGCGGGGCTGATGACCATGTCGGTATGCTCCATCGGCATGGTGTCCAAGATGTTTACCGAGTGCATCGAAGGGCTGGATAAGCGCATATTGGAATCCTTGGACGCGGCGGGCTGCAATACCTTCCAGAAGATCCGCTACGGCATTTTGCCCCAGCTGTTTCCGGATTTCATGTCCACCATCATCTATCGCTTCGATATGAATTTGCGGGACGCCACGGTGCTGGGCCTGGTGGGCGCAGGCGGTATCGGCGCGCCGCTGATCTTCGCCATGAGCTCCTACCGCTGGAACGAGGTGGGGGCCATCCTGGCCGGGCTGATCGTGCTCATCTTCATCATCGAGATCATCTCCACCAAGATCCGCGTGAAACTCGCACGGGGGTAAGATGGGCGCTATGGCCAAACAGGATATTACCATTTACTATACCAGCGACCTGCACGGGCATTTTTACCCCACCACCTATGGGGACAAAACCCAGCGGGCCCTGGGCCTATTCCGCTGCGCGCCGGGGTTTGTAAAGACCCCCAACACCCTGGTGATCGACGGGGGGGACACCTTGCAGGGCTCCCCCTTTACCGCCTATTGCGTCAAGGAGCTGCGCTCTGCCCGGCCGGTGGCGGAGATCATGAACCGGTGCGGGTATGACGTGGTGACCCTAGGGAACCATGACTTCAATTATGGGGCCGACTACCTGCGGGAGTACCTAACCCAGGGCAACTTTGCCTGCGTGTGCGAAAACCTAAAGGATGAAACCGGAAAAAGCATATTCCCCCGCCTGGTGAAGGTGATGGAAAACGGCCTAAGGGTGGGGATCGTGGGGATCGTGACGGACCACGTGAACATATGGGAAAAGCCGGAAAACCTGGCAGGCGTCCAGGTTACCTCCCCCCTGGAGGCCGCCCGGGAGGCGCTGGCGGCCCTGCGGCAGGAGGCGGACCTGACCATTTGCATCTATCACGGGGGCTTTGAGCGGGACCTTCGCACCGGCCGGCTGCTGTCCAGCAGCGGGGAAAACATCGCCTATCAGCTATGCCAGGAGCTGGATTTCGACATCCTGCTCACCGGCCATCAACACCTGTCCCTGCCGGGGCGACTGCTCCACGGCACCTTTGCCCTGCAATGCGCGGACAACGGCCGGGAATATCACCGGCTGGAGGTCTCCGTTCAGGACGGGAAGCCGGTTATCCGCTCCCAGGCCGTGGCCGCCCAGGCCCCGCCGGACCCGGAACTCATGCAGGCGTTCAGCGGCCTGGAGGCCCAGGTGCAGCATTGGCTGGACCAGAGCGTGGGCAGCTTGCCCTATCCCCTGCATACCGCCTCCCATTTGCAGATGGCAGCCTGCGGCAGCGACATCGCCAAGCTGTTTTCCGACGTGCAGCTGCGGGCCTCCGGCGCCCAGCTCTCCGCGGTAAGCCTGGCCAACGAGGTGATGGGCTTTGGGGAATCCGTGACCCGGCGCAACATCCTGGCCAGCTATCCCTACTCCAATACCCTGATGGTGCTGGAGATCACCGGGGCCACCCTGCGGGCGGCCATGGAGCGCTCCGCAGCCTATTTCGACCTGGATGAACGGGGCTGCCTAACCATTTCCGAGACCTTTTTGCTGCCCAAGGTGGAGCATTACAACTATGACTACTACGCCGGGGTGGAATACCGCATGGACGTGACCAAGCCGGTGGGGGAACGGGTGGTGCTGCTGCAATACCAGGGCAAGCCGGTGCAGCCCACGGACGTATTTTCCATCTGCATGAGCAATTACCGGGCCAGCGGCGCCGGGGGCTACGAGATGTATACCGGCTGCCGGGTGCTCCGGGAGATCCAGCGGGATATGTCCGACCTGATTATGGAATATTTTGAGCGGGGGCTGCAAAAAACCTTGTTCCAGCGCATACCGTTTCAATATGAAGTGCGAGGAGGCCCCCTGCCATGCTGGAATTAGAAACCCAAACCCTGTATGCGGTGCTGATCCGCCTGGCCTTGGCCGCCCTCATGGGAGGGGTCATCGGCCTGGAACGGGAAAAGGCCCGGCGCAGCGCCGGCCTGCGCACCCATATGCTCATCTGCCTGGGCGCGGCGCTGATCATGTGCACCGGGGAATACATTTTTGAACGCTACGGCGGGGAAAACAACATCGATCCCGCCCGTATGGGGGCCCAGGTGGTAAGCGGCATCGGCATCCTGTGCGCGGGCACCATCATCAAGGAAGGCCCTACGGTGCGGGGCCTGACCACGGCCACGGGGCTTTGGTGCGCCTCCTGCATCGGCATCGCCGTGGGCAGCGGCAATATCCTGCCGGCGGCTGGGGCCACGGTGATCGTGCTGGTGATCCTGTGGCTGTTTCGCCACATTGAGGAGCGCCGCCTGCAAAAATCCAATAGCATCGAGTTCTCCATCACCGCCCGCCATACCCAAGGCGTCCTGGCCCAGATCGTGGAGCTGTTTATGGCCCATAGCTGTACCCTGCATTCCCTTTCCTACGAACGGACGATGAAGGACCAGCTCGATATCACCTTTACCGCGTGCCTGCCCCGGACCTGCAAGCCCGGGGAATTGGCCGCCCAGCTGAGCGCCATGCAGGAGATCCTGGCGGTGCGGGAACAGACATAGGGCGAACGGGGAAAGCAACACAAAACAGCTTGTCGAAAAACCTCTGGCGAATGGAAGATCGCGGCCCTTTTAGGCTTTAATCGGATTTGGCGGCATGTACGGCAAATCCGCAAAAAGCCTTGCGTAGCAAGGGTTTCCCTGCATAGCTCCCTGGCCGCGCCGTAGGCGCAAGGGAGCTATGAACACCTCGAAAAAGTGGCGCAAGCCACTTTTTCGACAGCCAAAAAAAGTAGCAATTGCTACTTTTTTTTGTTGCAGCCAGGAATTCCGGGGAAAAGGACCGTTTGCTTGCAAAATCCCCGTGGATGGGTTATTTTATGAAAAAACCAATCCTATTTTTTTCCTGACGAATCTAGAAAGATAAGGAGGCTTCCATGAGAACGAGCCTGGAGGAAACGCTGCAAACGGTGGGAATTATGGTGATAGACGGCTCCATGTCCACCTCCTTGGAGGCCCTGGGCTGCGACCTGAACGACAGCCTGTGGACGGCAAAGGCCCTGGCGGAATGCCCAGGGCTGGTGGAGCAGGTGCATCGGGATTTTTTCCGGGCGGGGGCGGATTGCGGCATCACCTGTAGCTACCAGGCCACCATCCCGGGGCTTATGGCCAAGGGCTATCCCCTTGCCCAAGGGGAAGCCCTGATCAGCCGGTCCGTGGCCCTGTTCCTCCGGGCCCGGGAGGCCTGGTGGAAAGCGGAAGGCAAGGCCGCCGGCCGGGCCTATCCCCTCTGCCTGGGGGCGGTGGGACCCTATGGGGCCTATCTGGCGGACGGGTCGGAATACCGGGGGCATTACGGGGTGTCGGACCAGGTATTGCGGGACTTCCACAGGCGGCGGATGGAGCTGCTCTGGGCGGCGGGGGCGGACCTGCTTTTGATCGAGACCCAGCCCTCCCTGCGGGAAGCCCAAATCGAGGCGGAGATCGCAGAGGAATTGGGCGCGGCCTATTGGATCAGCTTCGCCTGCCGGGACGAAGGGCATATCCACGAGGGGGATTCCATCGAGGCCTGTGCCAGGGCCTTTGCCACCGGCTATCCGGGCCTGCAGATGCTCGGCGTGAACTGTACCCCGCCCGCCTATATGGAGGCGCTGATCCACAGGCTGTGCCAGAACACCAGCTTGCCGGTGGCGGTCTATCCCAACAGCGGGGAGGAATACGACCCGCGCACCAAGGGCTGGCACGGGCAACAGGCCGGCCCCAGCTTTGGCGAATATGCGGAACGCTGGATGCGGGCCGGCGCCAAAGCCGTGGGCGGGTGCTGCCGCACGGTGGCCCGCCACATTGGGGAGGTGGCGGCGGCCCGGCGGCGGGTATTGGGCTTGGACGAGGGATGAATCGGGCAACCCTTTGGGAAAGCGGCATACCGCCGCTTTTTTGTTTGCCGGGGCGGCGGGGGGGGGCGGCGGCGTTTGCGGGCCCGGGGGTTCCCCCCCGGGGGGGCCGGGGGGGGGCCCCCCCCCCGCCCCCCCGGCCGCCCCCCCCCCCCCCCCCCCCCCCCCCCC
>UQRU01000027.1 GCA_900543475.1 uncultured Eubacteriales bacterium | reverse complement strand
CGGCGTTTGCCTGACGCATAGCCGGGTTTCTCTACAAGCTGAAGAGCGCGCCCGGGGCCTTTGGCCCGGGGCGCGCTCTTTCAGGGCGCTTTGCGCCCTGCCGCCGCCCCCCCTGAGACGCCAGGATTTTCCGCTTCTCCAGAAAAAGCATTCGTTCTCCCGCTGCAGCTTCTTGCAAACAAAACGAGCGGGCCGCTCCCGATGAGCGGCCCGCCGGCACATTTCGCCGGAAACCCGGAAAAGTTTATCAGCTGGTTTTCCCCGCTTTTTTTCAAAAGCAGGGGAGGGGGCGTGGGGGCGAGTAGCTTCTCACACAGGGCGACGCGCAACGGCCCTTGCGAACTGCGGAAGAGGGCGGGCAGCCGCCCTATAACGGGGCGCGGGACATTAAACCAAGAGGAGCCAGACCAAGCCCACAAGCAGGGCAAAGAGGCTGCCTGCCAGGATGGACTCCCAGCGGCGGAAGCGTTTGAGATCTCGGTTGGCCCAGGGCGTCTGCCGGGTCACATGGCGATAGAGGCCCCGCCGGTCCCAGAACAGGACGCAGGCGCTGACCGTTAGGATCAGCAGCGCGGCGTCGATGAGCAGGAAGGGGGGCTGGGGCCCAACGTAAGCCATAAAGGGGATGGTGGTCAAGAGGGCGGCCAGCAGCAGGACAGTCCAGACGATCCACCAGCGCAGGGTGGTATGATAGGCTCTGTGGGCGTATTGGAAATCGATGACCGTATCCGGCTCCAGGGCTACCGCGTCCGGGTCCTGGGTGTAGAAATAGAGCCGCCGCCGGGCGGGCAGCACGCTTTCCAGGTCGCCGATGCATAGGAGCTGCCATTTTTTCCCCAGGGCGATTTGAATGTATTCGTCCACCTGCTCATCGCCTTTGGGATCGCGCTGGGTGCATTCGGTGGTAACTGCCAGCAGCCGGGCCCGGGGCAAGGGGCGGCGCTGAAAAAACAGGAAGTTCCCTTTGCAATGGTGGATGACCCAGCCCTGTTCCAGCATGGCGGACAGGTATTGGCCCAGCTCCCCATTGCTATAGATCCGCAGGAACAGATGGCGCAGGGTGGTTGGTTGTGCCATGGCAGAGGCTCCTTTCGTGGGGATACAGAAGGGGATGGGAGGGGAAGGGTTCAAGCCAGGTCATATTCCTTGAGCTTGTTCCATAGTCCCCGTTCGCTGATGCCCAGCTCCGCGGCCATGGCTTTGCGCTTGCCGCCGTGGCGCTGGAAGGCGGATAGGATGGCCATTTGTTCCAGCTGCTGCAAGGTTTTCCCTTCCAGCAGTTTTTCCGAGACGCCAGGTTCGCTGCCCGTGTCCCCATAGGAGAAGCGGTAAGGCAGGTCCCGGCCCCGGATCCATTCATCCGCCGCCACGATCCCCGCATATTCGATGGCGTTGGCCAATTCCCGAACATTTCCCGGGTAATCATAGGCGTTGAGCAGCTCCTGGGCCTCGGCGGTAATGCCCTTGAGCTTGGTACGGCGGCCGCCCAGGGTGTTGCTTCGCTGGATAAACTGGGCGCACAGCAGGGGGATGTCCTCTCGCCGCTCCCGCAGGGGCGGCAGGTCGATCTCCACCGTATTGAGCCGGTAAAACAGGTCCCGCCGGAAGGCGCCCGCTTCCACCATGGCCCGTAGATCCCGGTTGCTGGCGGCGATCACCCGGGTATCAAAGCGATGGATCTCCCGGCCGCCCACCGGCGTAAAGGCTTTTTCCTGGAGCACCCGGAGAAATTTCGCCTGGAAGCTCAAGGGCATATCCCCGATGCCATCCAGGTACAGGGTGCCCTGGTTGGCGTAATCCAGCTTACCCCGCTGGTCCCCCACGGACCCGGGATACACGCCGCTCTTATAGCCGAAGAGCTCTTCTTCCAGCTGCCTCTCGTCCATGGCAGAGCAATTCACCGATACAAAGTGTTTCCACTTGCCCTGGAAGTGCAGGGCTTGGGCCACCAGGCTTTTGCCGGTACCGCTCTCTCCGTGGATGAGCACGTTGGCGTCCACGTTGCGAAACTTTTCGATCATTTGGAGCACCCCCTGCATGGCCGGGCTGACCCCCACCAGCTGCTCCGCCTGGGACTGGGCCCGAAGCCGTTCGTTCAGGTAGGCCACGCTGTCGTTGAGGGCCCGGAATTCCAGGGCTTGCTGGATATGGATCTGAAGCTCCTCCAGGTCCAGGGGTTTGGTCAGGTACATAAAGGCGCCCCGCTTCATGGCGCTTACCGAAGAACGGATGCTGCCATGGGCGGTCATCATGATCACCGCCACCCAAGGGTCCAGGCTGCGGATCTGCTCCAATAGGTCCAGGCCGTCGTACTCGCCGATGACCATATCCAGCAATACCAGGTCAAAGGATTCCCCTTGGAGCCGGGCCAGGCCCAACCGGGGATCGGTTTCCCAGGCCACGTCGTAATTGGGCTGGAGGGCCAGGCTCAGGGAAACGCAAATGCTGCTTTCATCGTCCAGGATCAATATGCGGGGTAACACGGCCTAACTCCTTTCAAACAGCAGGGTGATTTGGGTATATTGGCCTTTGACGCTGTCCATTTCCATGGCGCCGTTGTTTTCCTTGATGTATTGCTCGCATAGGGCCAAGCCCAACCCGGCCCCGGTCTCCTTGGTGGTGAAGAAGGGGTCCCGGCAGGCTTGGAGTTCCGCCTCCGTCATGCCGATGCCCTCGTCCCGGATGCGCAGCCGCCATTTTTCCCCCTCCTGGGTCAGCTCCACGGTGAGGGTAAGGGGCTGGGCCGGCTGTTGGGCGGCGAATTTTTGTTCCATGGCCTGGATGCCGTTGATGAGGATATTGGTAAGCACCTGGCGGATCTGATCCCGGTCCGCCAGGATATAAGCCTCGGGCTGCAGATGGGCTGCCAGCAGAAATCCCGTCTTGCGCAGCACCGGCCGCACCAGGGCCAGGCTATCCTCCAACAGCTGGTTCAGGTCCACCCGTTCCGTTTGGCGTTTGGCGGGCTTGGCGTAGTGGATCAGGCTTTCGATGAGCCGGTTGATCCGGTCCACCTCCCCGGGCACATATTTGGCAAAGGATTCCTGCACCTGCTTGTCCTCCCCCCGGGTGCCGATCAGATTGGCGAAGGTGCCGATGGACATGAGGGGGTTGCGGATCTCATGGGCGATGCCTGCGGCGATCCGGGTCAGGGCCTGGCTTTTTTGCTTGTCGAATTCCGCCTGCTGCATCCGTTCCGCCTTGGTCATATCCGATACGCTTAGCAGCACCCCCGCCACCCGGCCGTATTGGTTCACCTGGTAAAGCAGATAGCTATATACCCGCATCTGCCCTGGGGAATCCCCCAGCCGCAGGATGCCGTTTTCCACCGTCATCCCCGGCACGAATACGGAAGGCCCCTCCTTTTCCAGGATCTCTCGGAACACCGGCACCTCCCTGGCGCTGCGGCCCACCCAGCTTTCCGCCTGGCCGGCAATGCCGCAGGCGCTTTTGTTCATCAATACCACGTTGTAGTCCAGGTCAAAGAGCAGCATCCCGCTGGGGGAATATTTAATGATACGGTTGCGAAGGTCGTTTTCATCCTGCAATTGGGCGAATTGCTTTTCCAGCTCCTGGCTGGCCCGCTGGATCTCCTGGGTCTGCTGGGCCACCTGGCGCTTGAGCACCTGCTGGATCCGCCGCATGATGATGCTATAGCCCAGCACCAGGGCCGCCACGATCACCGAACCCGTGGTGACCTGCCGGATGGCCCGGTCCAGCCGGGCCTTTTGGTCGCTGTTGGGCAGCCAGCGGTTGCACAGGCTTTCGTAGCCCGGCCCTGCCTTAAACTGGGAAACGCTTTCATTCATGGCCCGGAGCAGCTCCCCATCCCCCGGCGCACCAATAGGCCGAAATCGATGGTATCCAGGTAATTATAGCGCACCGTGTAGGCGTCTTCCGCCCCGTCCTGGATCAGCTGGTACAAAAGGCTGTCCTTGACCCCGATCATGGCGGTGCTCGGGTCGCTTAGGTGCCGGGCATATACCATGCGCTGGTTCCCGGCGGCGATGAACTGATGGATGCCCAGGTTGGCCAGCAGGGTATGCTGAATGGTATCCGAGGCGTAAACGGCGGTGGTAATGGGCAGGTTTTGTTCCAGTACGTCGTTGCGCACCACCATGCATAATTGGGAGCTGGTAAGCACGTCCGCGCAGACGAAGCCGCTGTCCTTGGGCAGGGAATCCGGAATGATCCCCATGGCCAGGTCCACCTGGCCCGCAGCCAGGGCCTCCAGGCAGGCCCGGTTGGTATCGAAGGGGACAAAGGTAATGGCATAATCCCGGTTCCGGCCGATGGCCTCCAGCATCTCCACATGGACGCCGGCGTATGCCCCGTCTGCGTCAATAAATTGGAAGGGGGGCAGGTTTTGGTTAAAGCCTACCTTTAAATACCGGTTCAGGCCCCGGCTGGGCATGGAAAATAACAGCGCCATGCAAAACGCCCATATCCCCAGCCAGATCCGCCGCCTTCCCACAATAACGCCCCCATCCTACAGGATCCATGTCGTTTTTATTCTAAGCCATGGTTTGATATTTTTCAACCAGACCCCAATGGGCCAGGCAGGGCCGATCATGCAGAATTTGCCGTAGATTCGGGGATTTGCAAAATTTTCCGATGAAAAAGCGGAAATTTTTTCCGATACGTCGCAGGATTTGCCGCCTCGGCAGATTGAAAAACCAGGGGAATTCTGCCAGAATGAAACCAAGAGGACACATCCCGTTCACAATTCATCCCGTTTTTTCCAGCTGCCCAGGTATAGTTGCCCGAAGGGACCGGGCTTTTCATTTGTCCCAACCCCACGCGCGGCGATGCGCACAATAATAAAGGAGGAAAACCTATGAAATCCCTGCAACGATTCCTAGCGTTGGCACTATGCGTCCTGTTTGTTCTGAGCGTGGTGGGTTGCAAAGGCCCCTATGCGGACGGGGCGCAACCAGCGGACGACCCTGCCCAGGCGCCGGCGGAAGGCGCTGCGCCTGCGGAAGGGGAGGCCGCAAGCCAGGGCGCCACAGCCTATCAGGACACCATCACCATCGGCGTGGCCAACGACATCACCACCCTGGACCCACAAGGCTCCAATACGGACGCCAACATGATGGCCTTCATCCTCACCCATGAGACCCTGGTGGAGGTGGACCCGGAGACCAACGAGGTGATCCCGGGCATGGCCAAGAGCTGGACGGTTTCCGAGGACGGCTGCACCTTCGTCTTTGAGATCCCGGATAACGTCACCTTTACCGACGGCAGCCCCTGCACTGCCAGCGACGTGAAATTTACACTGGACCGGGCCCAGGAATCCTCCTTCACCAAGACTAAGGTGGAGCTGGTCACCAGCGTAGACGTGGTGGACGATACCCACGTCAGCGTCACCATCAGCAAGCCTTCCCAGGATTTCCTCCTGCTGCTGGCCCACCAGAGCATGTCCATCCTATCTGAAAAGCTGGTAAACGAGGACGAGTTTGGCTATCAGATCGGCACCGGCCGCTACATGGTGGAAGATTGGATCCCCGGCGACCAGATCTCCTTTGTGCGCTACGACGGCTTCTATGGGGAGCCCGCCCCCACCCGGCGGATCGTGTTCCGGCTGATCAAGGAGGAATCCTCCCGGCTGATCGCCCTGCAGACCGGCGAGATCGACGTTTGCATCGACCCCCTGAGCACGGACCTGGGCTATATCGAGGACGACCCCAACCTGGAGCTGGTCAAAATCCCCAACTACGTGCTTCTTTACATCGCCATCAACGATGAGCGGGAGGGCCTGGACGACGTGCATGTGCGCAAGGCCATCGCCTATGCCACGGATAAGGAATCCATGATCCAGGTGGGCTACAACGGGGAAGGCTTTGTCCACGACCACTGGATCAACCGGGGCCAGTTCGGCTGGTATGACGACCTGGTACCCTATGAATACGATCTGGAAAAGGCCAAGGCGGAGCTGGCCCTGTCCCCCTATAAGCCCGGGGACCTGAACTTCCGCATCATCTACAACGGCACCGCAAAGGAGAACATGGCCCTGGTGCTCCAGGCGGACCTGGCGGAGATCGGCATCGGCTTGGAGCTGATCAAGCTGGAGACCGCAGCCCTCAAGGGCATCCTCAACGACGCGGCCCTGGACTATGACCTGTGCCTGTACCAGTTCACCGACAACCTGGGCACGGACTTCACCCTCCGCAACCAGTTCGGCTCCTTTGAGGAGGACGGGGTGCTCAAGAAGAACGGCTCCAACCGGGCCAACATGAAGGACCCCGTATTCAACCAGATGATCGACGACGCCCTGGTGGAACAGGACGTGGCCAAGCGGGAACAGATGTATAACGAGATCGAGCAATACCTCAACGAGATCGTCCCCATCGTGCCGGTAGCCACCTCCTATATCAACATCGGCGTGAAGAAGGGCCTCACCGGGGTGAAGTGGAACGGTACCGCCAAGCACGATTACCGCTACATCTGCCTGCCGGAAGGCTAAGCCGGCTTACGGGCCGGGGGCGCCCCAGGGGCGCCCCCGCTGGGAAAAAGTGGCTTTGCGCCACTTTTTCCAGCTAGCCCGGGCCCTGGCCCGGGCGGCCCCTCGTCCCGGATCGCCTGGATCCACCATGCGCCTACAGGAGAGTTATTATGCATCGATACATTATCAAACGCCTGCTTATGCTGATCCCCGTCCTGCTGAGCGTGGCCTTCATCATCTTTGCCATCATGGACGTGGCCGAGGGCGACCCGGTGTATTCCGTGGTCAGCGCCGACGCCTCCGAGGAGGAGATCCAGGCGGCCCGGGAGGAGATGGGCCTAACAGGCTCCCTTTTTGAACGGTATTTCAATTACGTCAAGGGCATGCTCCATGGGGACTTGGGTACCTCCTATGTGTCCAAGCGGGACGTAATGGAAACCTATCTCACCCGCTTGCCCAATACCCTTAAGCTGGCTTCCGTTACCATGATTGTGGCCCTGGGCATCTCCATCCCATTGGGCATCGTGGCCGCGGTCAACCAGAATTCCATCAAGGATACTGTCTCCATGATCCTGGCCCTGCTGGGGCTGTCCATGCCCAATTTCTGGCTGGGCCTGCTGCTGATCATCGTCTTTTCCCTGAAGCTGGGCTGGTTCCCCTCCGGGGGCTATGAGGACGGCATCTTGAGCATCGTCCTGCCCGCCTTTACCATCGGCGCGGGCTTGGCCGCCTTTATGACCCGGTCCACCCGCTCCTCCATGCTGGACGTGATCCGCCAGGATTACCTGCGCATGGCCCGGGCCAAAGGCGTGCCGGAACGCAAGGTCATCCGTAAGCACGCCCTGCGCAACGCCTTGATCCCCATCATCACCGTGTTCGGCGTCCAGTTCAGCAACGTGCTGGGCGGCTCCGTGCTGGCGGAAACCGTATTTGCCTGGCCCGGCGTGGGCCGGCTGGTGGTGGACGCCATCGACCAGCGGGATATCCCTACCGTGACCGGCGCTTTGGTGATGACCACCATGCTGGTCACCGTGGTGAACCTGCTCATCGATATCGTGTACGCCTATGTGGACCCCCGCATCAAATCGCAATATATGAAGTGAGGGCAGGACCGTGGAAAAAAAAGGAAGAGCTTCTCAAAAATATAAAAAGCGCAGCACCTTTATGAGCATATGGCACCAGCTGCGGAAAAATAAAGGCGCCATCATGGGCCTGGTCCTATTGGTGGTCATCATCGTGGTGGCCCTGGGTTCCCCCTACTTCTTCGATTATGAGACCCAGGTCATCGCCAACAACATCAAGGAACGCATGCAGCCCCCCTCCGCGGAACACTGGTTCGGCACCGACGACATGGGCCGGGATATCTTCGCCCGGGTCTGCTACGGCGCCCGCTATTCCCTGGCGGTGGGCATCATCGCGGTGATGTTCGCCCTGGTGTTCGGGGTGACCCTGGGGGCTGCCGCCGGCTACATCGGCGGCGTGTTCGAGGACGTGACCATGCGGGTGTGCGACATCTTTTCCTCCATCCCAAGCGTGCTCATGGCCATTGCCGTGGTATCCGCCCTGGGCAAAAGCACCTTTAACCTGATGCTGGCCGTGGGCATCGCCAGCACCGCCCCCTTCGTCCGGGTGGCCCGGGCCGCCGTGCTCACCATCCGGGGGGAGGAATACATCGAATCCGCCCGGGCCATCGGCGTGCCCGAATGGCAGATCGTCGCTACCCATATTTTGCCCAACTGCGTTTCCCAGATCATTGTCCAGGCTACCCTCCGGGTAGGCTCCGCCATCATCTCAGCTGCCCAGCTCAGCTTCCTGGGCCTGGGCGTCCCCGCCCCGGCGCCGGAATGGGGCAGCATGCTATCCGCCGGCCGGGCTTATATCCGGGACTATAGCTATATGACCTTGTATCCGGGCCTGGCCATCATGGTGACGGTGCTGTCCCTGAACCTGATCGGCGACGGCCTGCGGGACGCCCTGGACCCCAAGCTGAAGCGCTAAGGAGAAAAACCCTATGAGCCAAGACAAAAACCAACTCATCCTGGATGTGAAAAACCTGGTGGTCCGCTATGAGACCGAGGACGGCGTCGTCCACGCCCTCAACGGCATCGACCTGCAGCTGGGCTACCGGCAAACCATCGGCCTGGTGGGGGAGACCGGCGCAGGCAAAACCACCGCCGCCCTGGCCATCCTCCGGCTGGTGCCGGATCCCCCCGGGGTGGTGGAGTGCGACCGGCTGATGATCGAAGGCCGGGATATCCTCAACCTCCCCGCCGCCAAGATGGACGAGGTCCGGGGCAAGGACGTATCCATGATCTTCCAGGACCCCATGACCGCCCTGAACCCGGTATTCACCGTGGGGGAGCAGATCGCCGAGAGCTTGCAGCTCCATGAGGGCCTGGATAAAAACGCCGCCATGGAGCGGGCCAAGCAAATGCTGGAACTGGTGGGTATCCCCGGGGAGCGGGCCAACGAATACCCCCATCAATTCTCCGGGGGCATGAAGCAGCGGGTGGTGATCGCCATCGCCCTGGCCTGCAACCCCAAGCTCCTCATCGCCGACGAGCCTACCACCGCCCTGGATGTGACCATCCAGGCCCAGGTGCTGGAGCTGATGAGCGAGCTCAAGGAAAAGTACGACACCTCCATGATCATGATCACCCACGATTTGGGCATTGTGGCGGAGGTGTGCGACACGGTGGCGGTGATGTACGCGGGCCGCATCGTGGAGCACGGCACCCTGGAGGATGTGTTCAACCACACCCTGCATCCCTATACCGAGGGCCTGTTCAACTCCCTGCCCAACATCAAAAACCGCACCGCCATGCTCAAGCCCATCAAGGGCCTCATGCCGGATCCCACCAACCTGCCCAAGGGCTGCGCCTTTGCCCCCCGGTGCGATTACGCTACCCCGGCCTGCTTTGAGCGGCAGCCCCAACTTCAGCAGGCCAGCCCCACCCATCAGTTTGCTTGCCTGGCCTATGAACAGCCGGGATTCCACATCAAAAGGGGGAACGAATAATGGCGGAAAATATTTTGGAAGTCCGGCATCTGAAAAAATACTTCAAAACCGGCAGCGGAATGCTCCATGCGGTGGACGACATCAGCTTTGACCTGCAAGAGGGCCGTACCCTGGGCCTAGTGGGGGAATCCGGCTGCGGCAAATCCACCACCGGCCGTTCCATCCTCCGCTTGATCGAGCCCACCTCCGGGGAGATCGTTTTCCAGGGCAAGGACATCACCAAGCTGTCCAAGGGCCAGATGCGCCATGTCCGCAAGGATATGCAGATCATCTTCCAAGACCCCTTCTCCTCCCTGGACCCCAAAAAAACCATCAACCAGATCATCTCCGAACCCATCCGGGTCAACCGCATCCTGACGGATAAACACGCCATTGAGGACCGGGTCCTGGAATTGATGGAAACCGTGGGCCTGGCGGAACGGCTGATCAACAGCTATCCCCATGAGCTGGACGGCGGCCGCCGCCAGCGTATCGGCATCGCCCGGGCCCTGGCCATGCGCCCCAAGCTCATCGTTTGCGACGAGCCGGTCTCCGCCCTGGACGTTTCCATCCAGGCCCAGATCCTCAACCTGCTGAAAACCCTCCAGGAGAAGATGCACCTCACCTATATCTTCATCACCCATGACCTCTCCGTGGTGAACCACTTCTCCGACGAGATCGCCGTCATGTACCTGGGCTCCATCGTGGAAAAGGCCCCGGCGGAAGAATTGTTCAACAACCCCATCCATCCCTATACCCGGGCCCTGCTTTCCGCCATCCCCGTGCCCGACCTTTCCCACAAGCGGCAACGCATCTCCCTGAAAGGCGAGATCACCAGCCCCGTCAACCTGCCGGATGAATGCCGCTTTGCCAACCGGTGCTTTGAATGCAACGAGTTCTGTCGCAAAGGCATTCCCCAGCTCAAGGAAGTCTCCCCGAACCATTTCGTCGCCTGCTTTACCCATGGATAATCGGCGGCTCCATAGAAACGAGGTGATCCGGCCATGGACGCAATAATGACGACCGCCCGGGAATTCACCTACCTGGAGGCGGGCCTGCGGATCCTGATGGCCATTGTGCTGGGCGGCATGATCGGCATGGAGCGGGGCTTGAAAAACCGCCCCGCCGGCCTGCGCACCTATATGCTGGTATGCCTGGGAGCATGTATCGTCATGCTCACCAACCAATATGTTTACGAAGCCTTTGGCGTGGGCGACCCGGTGCGCATGGGCGCCCAGGTGGTCAGCGGCATCGGCTTCCTAGGCGCCGGCACCATCATCGTCACCGCCCGGAACCAGATCAAGGGTTTGACCACCGCCGCCGGCCTTTGGGCCAGCGCCTGCGTGGGTCTGGCCTTGGGCATTGGCTTGTACGCGGTGTCTATCATGGGCAGCGTGGCCATCTTTGTGATCTTGACCCTCCTCCATGAGCTGGATTTCCGCATGCGCCGCAGCACCAAACAGGTGGAGGTGTACGTGGAACTAAAGCACAATGTGGCGGTAGGCCAGTTCCTGGACTTCGTCCGGGACCGGCACTATGAACCCAGCAATTTGCAGATCCTTTTGGAAAATACCTCCGATAACGGCATCCTGGCCTTTAGCGTCACACTCAAAGGCCAGAAGAATTGCAACCATGACGATATCGTTACCACGGTGAAAACCATGCCCGGCATCGGCTATGTGGAAGAACTCTAACCGGCCCTACGCGGGTCCTACGCGGACAGCGATATTCGCGCACTAGCGGGAGAGGCTGTCAGAGGATTGTAGCCCGCGGCAGGACGCGAAGCGTCCTGAAAGAGCGGGGCCCGGGCCTTTGGCCCCGGGCCCCGCGCTTTTGTTTGGCCGCCGCCCCCCGCCTCCGTGTAGCCGCGCCCTACTGTGGCCGGGCATGGAGCAGGCCGCCGCCCCCCCCCGGGGCCCTTTCGATGCCCGCCGCCCCCGGGGAGGGAAAACCGGTGGGGGATTATGCCGTTGGGAGAAAGGGCTTACACCTTGAAGTTTACGCTGGTGTCCCCTTGGAGATCCGTTCCGAATTCGTAGTCCTTGCCGGGCAGGATGGCGTTGAGGAGGATGCCGGTCAGGGCGGCGACCGCCAGGCCAGACAGGCTGATGGTGGCGGAGCCCACCTGGAAGGCCACGGCTCCAGCGGCGCTGAAGGCGATGCCGATGGACAGCACCAGGATCAGGGCGGCGATGATCACGTTCCGGGAGCTGGTGAAGTCCACCCGGTTTTCCACCACGTTGCGCACGCCCACGGCGCTGATCATACCGTAGAGCACCAGGGAAACGCCGCCCATGGTGGCGGCAGGCATGGCGCTGATCAAAGCGGCGAACTTGGGGCTGAAGGAGAGGACGATGGCCAGAATGGCGGCAATGCGGATCACCCGGGGGTCATAGACCTTGGAGAGGGCCAACACGCCGGTGTTTTCCCCGTAGGTGGTGTTGGCGGGGCCGCCAAACAGGGCGGCCAGGCTGGTGGCCAGGCCGTCGCCTACCAGGGTACGATGGAGGCCGGGATCCTGCAGGAAGTTGCGCCGGCAGGTGGAGCTGATGGCGCAGATATCGCCGATGTGCTCGATCATGGTAGCCAAGGCGATGGGCATGATGGTGATGATGGAAGTGACCAGCAGGCCGGGGTCAGCGTTACCGATCAGGGAGAACACGGTGTTTTCCATATGGACGGGCAAGCCGATCCAAGCGGCTTCCCGCACGGGGGTAAAGTCCACCTGGCCGGCCAGGGCGGCTGCCAGGTAGGAGGCCACGACCCCCAGCAGGATGGGGATGATCTTCACCATACCTTTGCCCCAGATGTTGCAGACCACCACCACCAGGATGGCCACCAGGGCGATCCACCAATTGGTGGCGCAATTATCCAGGGCGGAGCTGGAGAGGGTAAGGCCAATGCTGATGATGATGGGGCCTGTGACGATGGGCGGGAAAAAGCGCATGACCTTTTGTGGGCCGAAGGTTTTAAACAGGATGGCCAGCAGGATGTATAGGAGCCCGGCGCAGGCAACGCCTACGCAGGCATAGGGCAGCAATTCCGCTTCCCCGTTGGGGGCGATGGCCCAATAGCCCCCCAGGAAGGCGAAGGAGGAACCCAGGAAGGCGGGGACCTTCCCCTTGGTGATCAGGTGGAACAGCAGGGTGCCCAGGCCCGCCAGCAGCAGGGTGGTGGCCACGTTCAGGCCGGTGAGGGCGGGCACCAGCACGGTGGCGCCAAACATGGCGAACATGTGCTGTACCCCCAGCACCAGCATCCTGGGCGTTCCCAGGGTCCGGGCATCGTAGATTGGATCCGTACCGATCTTGTTGGATGTTTGCATTGTGAACCTCCCATATATTCGATTTGTGTTTTCGCAATATTAGCCCCGGTGCAGCGTTACCCCGTCCCGGCCGTCTATCTCCTCCACCAGCACATGGATGCGCTCCTGCTTGCTGGTAGGGACGTTTTTCCCCACATAATCCGCCCGGATGGGCAGCTCCCGATGGCCCCGGTCCACCAGCACCGCCAGCTTGATGCTGGCCGGCCGGCCCCGGTCCATGATGGCGTCCATGGCGGCCCGGGCGGTGCGGCCGGTGTAGATCACGTCGTCCACCATCACCAGGTGCAATCCGTCCACCTGGAAGGGGAATTGGGCCCCATGGGTCTCCGGCTGGGGGCTCCGGGCAGTAAGGTCGTCCCGGTAAAAGGTGATATCCACCTCTCCCACCGGCACCTGCACCCCCTCAAACCCCGCGATCATGGCACCCAGCCGTTGGGCCAGAGGCACGCCCCTGCGCCGGATGCCCACCAGGGCCAAGTCCTGGGCCCCGTGGTTGCCTTCCACGATCTCGTGGGCGATGCGGGTCAGGGCCCGTTGCATGTCCCGCTGCTCCAATAGGGAAATTTCCGTTCGCGTTTCCATAAAAAAAGCCTTTCCGTTACCGGAAAGGCACAGCTTGTCGAAAAACCTCTGGCGAATGGAAGATCGCGGCCCTTTTAGGCTTTAATCGGATTTGGCGGCACAAGGTGAATTGTCCCGAAGGGACAAGAGAAGGCCCCCTGGGGGGTGTACGGCAAATCCGCAAAAAGCCTTGCGTAGCAAGGGTTTCCCTGCATAGCTCCCTGGCCGCGCCGTAGGCGCAAGGGAGCTATGAAAACCTCGAAAAAGTGGCGCAAGCCACTTTTTCGACAGCCTGAGCCTTTCCGTTACCGGAAAGGCATACCATATCCCTGCGTTTGGCCATGGGAAATCACAGCTGTCCTTTCCGGTCTCTCTGTACCGAGTTAAAGCACAACGCTTACCAGCGGATATATTACGCCTTTTTCCAGGGCTTGTAAACCCCCAAATTTTTCCTCTCTATTTCCAAAAAAGTAGATTCCCGTTAAATATTTTCCATTCCGCCCAAAAAGCCCAACCAGGGCCCACAAGGGTTTTTTCTTTTTGGGATGCGGAAGCCTTCAAAGGGCAAAGCGCTTGCAGCTATGCAAAAAAATGATATGTCCATAAGAAAAATAGATATTCTGCCAACGATATAAAACGTGTTATTATAGTGTTGACCCAAGAACAACAAGGAGGAAGCAACATGGCGAACTGCGCGATTGTAGGCATCAACTGGGGGGACGAGGGAAAGGGCCGCATGGTGGACCTGCTGGCCAGCGAGTACGACGTGGTGGTCCGTTACCAGGGAGGCAACAACGCGGGCCATACGGTCATCAACCAATATGGCAAATTTGCCCTGCACCTGATCCCCAGCGGCATTTTCCGGCCGGAAGTGATCAACTTGCTGGGCAACGGCACGGTGATCGATCCGGAAGCCCTGCTGGAGGAAATGCAGAGCTTGCAGGCGGCGGGGGTATCCATCACCCCGGAGAATTTCAAAATCAGCGACCGGGCTACCATTGTATTCCCCTACCACCGGGCCCAGGACGCCCTGGAGGAGGAGCGGCTCAAGGACGCCAAATACGGCTCCACCAAGCGGGGCATCGCGCCGGTATACAGCGATAAATTCCAAAAGAAAACCATCATGATGGGCGAGCTGATGGATATGGATTACCTGGGCCAGCGGCTCAAGGGCATCCTGGAATGGAAAAACCTGACCATTCAAAACGTCTATGGGGCGGAGCCTTACGATTACGATACCCTCATGGCCTGGCTGGAGAAATTCGGCGGCCAGCTGCGGCCCTATATCTGCGACGCGGGGAGCGTGCTGCGCCTGGCCCAGCTGCGGGGTAAGAACATCCTCTTTGAGGCCCAGCTAGGCGCCCTTCGGGACATTGACTACGGCATCTATCCCTACACCTCCTCCTCCACCCCCCTGGCCGCCTATGCGCCCATCGGCTGCGGCGCGCCGGATCTACGGGTGGACGAGGTGCTGGGCATTGTGAAGGCCTATTCCACCTGCGTGGGGGAAGGCCCCTTCACCGCGGAATGGTTCGGGGCGGAGGCGGACAAGCTGCGGGAAGCCGGCGGCGAATACGGCGCGGCCACCGGCCGGCCCCGCCGGGTAGGGCCGCTGGATCTGGTGGCCACCCGCTACGGGGTCAAGGTCCAAGGCGCCACCTCCATCGCCCTGACCAAGCTGGATATCCTCTCCTACATGGAGGAGATCCCCGTTTGCATTGCCTATGATATCGATGGCAAGAAAACCGAAGCCTTCCCCTTCCCCTCCCAGCTGGCCAAGGCCAAGCCGGTAATGGAGACCCTGCCGGGCTGGGGCTGCGATATCAGCGGGGTGCGCTATTGGGAGGACCTGCCCCAGGCCGCCCAGGATTACGTCACCTATGTGGAGGATCAGATCGGCTGCCCCATCACCTATGTATCCGTGGGAGCCGACCGGGACGCCATCATCCAGCGATAAACGAAAGGTGCCCTTGCCATGAAGGACCGCTATGAAAGCCCCCTTTCCGGCCGCTATGCCTCCAAGGCCATGCAGGCCCTGTTTTCCCCGGATTCCCGCTATGGCCTGTGGCGCAAGCTATGGGCCCAGCTGGCCCGGGCGCAATATGAACTGGGCCTGCCCGTGACCCAGGCCCAGGCGGAAGCCCTGCTGGCCCACGCGGAGGACCCCATCGACTATGTGGCCGTGGCCGCCCGGGAGCGGGAGGTGCGCCACGACGTGATGGCCCATATCCATGAATTTGGCGCCCGCTGCCCCCAGGCTGCCGGCATCATCCACCTGGGGGCCACCAGCTGCTATGTGACGGACAACGCGGACCTGATCCTCTACCGGGACGCCCTGAACCTGCTGGAAGGCCAGATCAAGGCGGTGCTTTGCGCCCTTTCAGACTTTGCCCGCCGCTACCGGGACCTGGCCACCCCAGGCTATACCCACTTTCAGCCCGCCCAGCCGGTGACTGTAGGCAAGCGGGCCTGCCTGTGGATGCAGGACCTGATGCTGGACCTGGAGGAATTGCAAGACGTCCGCCAGGGATTGCGGTTCCTGGGCTGCCGGGGCACCACCGGCACGGAAGCCAGCTTTCTAGAGCTCTTTGACGGGGATACCCAGAAGATCGACCAAATGAACGCCATGCTGGCCCAGGCCTTTGGCTTTGACGCCTGCTATCCCGTATGCGGCCAGACCTATCCCCGCAAGGCGGATAGCCGCATCCTGGCCCTTCTATCCTCCATCGCCCAAAGCGCCTACCGCTTTGCCGGGGATATCCGCCTCCTGCAGCACGAGGGCCAGATCGAGGAGCCCTTTGCCGACCATCAGGTGGGTTCCTCCGCCATGGCCTATAAGCGGAACCCCATGCGTTCCGAGCGGATCTGCGGCCTGGCCCGCTTCGTCATGGCGGACGCCCTCAACGGCCCCATGACCGCCTCCGCCCAGTGGTTTGAGCGCACCCTGGACGATTCCGCCAACCGGCGGCTTTCCCTGCCCGAGGCCTTCCTGGCCACGGACGCCATCCTGCGCCTCTATTACAACGTGGCTTCCGGCCTGGTGGTGCACCAGGCTGTGATCCGCCGGGCCATGGGGGAATACCTGCCCTTTGCCGCCACGGAAAACCTCCTGATGGAAGCCGTAAAGCAGGGCGGCGACCGCCAGGCCCTGCACGAGGTGATCCGGGTCCATTCCATGGCCGCTGCCGCCGCCGTAAAGGAAGGCCAGCCCAACGACCTATTACAACGTCTGGCCGACGATCCGGCCTTCCCCCTGTCCGCCCAGGACATGGAGGCCATCCTGGATCCGGCCGCCTTCGTGGGCAGATCCCCGGAGCAGGTGGACGCCTTCCTGGCCCGCATTCAGCCCATGCTGGAAGGCGCCGCGGACATGGAGGCCATCACCCTATAACCGCGCCCTCCCGTTCCCGCCGAAAAACCGGGGCCAAAGCGTTGCCTTTGGCCCCTTTCCCTCTCCTTACCACGGGCGCCTTCGCCCGGCGTACGCATCCCCGCTCCCTGCATCTCCTTTCTTCGAGGTAACATCTATGGCCTTTCACCCCATCGATCTGGAAACCTGGCCTCGCCGGGAATACTATCTGCATTTTACAAACGACGTGCGCTGCACCTATTCCCTCACCACCCCGCTGGATATTACCCCCCTCCAGGGGCGCCGGCTCTATCCCGCCCTGCTCTGGCTGCTGACGAAAACGGTCAACGGCCTGGAGCCCTTTCGCACCGCCTACACCCCGGAAACCGGCCTGGGGATCTACGACCACATGCACCCTTCCTATACGGTCTTCCACAAGGCGACGGAAACCTTCTCCTGCATCTGGACCCCCTGGCAGGCCAGCTATCCCGCCTTTCTCCAGGCCTATGAGGCGGACCTGGCCCAATACGCCCAGGCCGCCTGCCTGTCCCCCAAGCCCGGCCGGCCCGGCAACACCTTTGACGTATCCATGCTTCCCTGGACGGACTTTTCCGGCTTCAACATCAACGTATACGATCCCGGCATGTACATGCTGCCTATCTTTACACTGGGACAAGCATCCCGCCAGGAAGGCAAGGTCACCATCCCCCTTGCCATCCAGATCCACCACGCGGTTTGCGACGGCTATCACATCGCCCAATTCCTGGACCGGCTGAACCAGGCCATCCTTGCCTTCCCCGGCTAAGGCCCGGGGCCTTTTTCTCGGGACGGCTCTTTCGCCTGGTAAAAACCGAGCCCAGCGGGGGGGCGGCGGCGTTTTGCCGGCCGAGGGCCTTCGGCCCCCCGGCCGGCAAAACCAAAGCCCCGGGGGCCAACGGCCCCCGGGGCTTTGTGGGCGCTACGCGCCCCCGCCGCCCCCCCGCAGGGCTCGGTTTTTCTAAAAGGGCCGGGGCTACGGAATCCCCCTGCAAGAAACCAAGCGAGCCGCCCCCGATGGGCGGCTCGCCGGCAAAAACCCTTCTGTTGTTCCAAAAGCCACAAGGCTGTTTTCCCCCGCTTTTTCAAAAAGCGGGTGGGGGTGCGGGGGCAAAGCCCCCGCAGCCATCCCGCCTGCACAGCCGCGGAGCAAATGCAGTGCGCAAGCAGCCTTTACTCGGCCTTGGGGCCGGCCTCCACGATGTGGGCGGGCATATGGCTGTACTTCTTGAAGTTCTTGACGAAGCGGGCGGCCAGATCCTTGGCGGTGGCTTCGTATTCGGCATCGTTCTTCCACATGGCCCGCTGGTTCAGGAATTCATCAGGCACATTGGGGCAGGTCTTGGGCACCATCACGTTGAAGATGGGATCCAGCTCAAACTCGGACTTTTCCAGCTCGCCGTTGAGGGCGGCGGTGACCATAGCCCGGGTATACTTGAGCTTCATCCGGCTGCCAACGCCGTACTTGCCGCCGGCCCAACCGGTATTTACCAGGTATACGTTGGAATCATGCTCCTCGATCTTCTTACCCAGCATCTCGGCGTACACGGAGGGATCTAGGGGCAGGAAGGGAGCGCCGAAGCAGGTGGAGAAGGTGGTCTGAGGCTCTACGATCCCCCGCTCCGTGCCGGCCAGCTTGGAGGTATAACCGGAGACGAAGTGATACATGGCCTGGTTTTTATCCAGCTTGGAGATGGGGGGGATGACGCCAAAAGCATCGGCGGTGAGGAAGACCACGGTCTTGGGATGGCCGGCCACGCCGGGGATGACGCAATTGGGGATGTAATCCACAGGATAGCCTACCCGGGTATTCTCGGTAAGGCTGCTATCGGCGAAATCGAACTCCCGGGTCTCGGGGTCCATGATGACGTTCTCCACCAGGGAGCCGAACTTGATGGCCTCCCAGATCTGGGGCTCGTTTTCGTGGGAGAGGTTGATGCACTTGGCATAGCAGCCGCCTTCCACGTTAAAGATGCCGTTGTCGCTCCAGCCGTGCTCGTCGTCGCCGATCAGGCCGCGGTTGGGGTCGGCGGAGAGGGTGGTCTTACCGGTGCCGGAGAGGCCGAAGAACAGGGCGGAATCCCCATCGGGGCCCACGTTGGCGGAGCAGTGCATGGAAAGCACGCCGGCCTTGGGGAGCAGGTAGTTCATGACGGAGAAGACGCTCTTCTTGATCTCGCCCGCGTACTGGCTGCCGGCGATGAGGACCATCCGCTTATCGAAGTTCACCAGGATGGCAGCTTCGCTATGGACGCCGTCCACCTCGGGGATGCACTTGAAGCCGGGGGCGGCAATGATGGTGAAGCCGGGGACAAAAGCGTCCAGCTGCTCCTTGGTGGGGCGGAGCAACAGCTGGTGCATGAACATATTCTGGCTGGCCAGCTCGTTCACCACCCGGACGGAAAGGGCATACTTGGGGTCTGCGCCGGCAAAGCCATCGAAGATAAAGATCTCCCGGCCCTGGAGGTACGCGGTCATTTTGTTATAGATGTTATCGAACTTTTCAGGGGAAATGGGCACGTTGACCTTGCCCCAATCGATATCGTCATGAATGGAGGGCACGTCCACCACAAAGCGGTCGTCAGGAGAGCGGCCGGTATATTTGCCGGTGGTCACAACCAGAGCGCCAGTGCTGGAAAGGGTGCCTTCACCCCGGGCCACCGCGCGCTCGGTGAGCTGCGCGGGTGTAAGATTACGGTAAACCGCCTTCGGGGCGATAATACCAAGGGATTCTACATAAGCCTTCATGTCGTTTCTCCTTTCACAATTGCAATTACCAACAGGCGGAGGCTTCAAATTATGCCTAAAGCCCGCAGATTCTCTCGTATATCATTGTATCCCATTGCCCGTGGTTTTGCAAGGACGGGGAGCGAAAATCGCAAAACGCGCCCCCGGTCTACTTCCCATCCCCCACAAAATACCCCTTGACAATGGCTCTATCCTTGTGCTATGATATTACGTGCCGTGTGGGTGACCTGTCCCTTATTTCCGCCGCGGGGTAGAGCAGTTGGTAGCTCGTCGGGCTCATAACCCGGAGGTCGGGGGTTCAAGTCCCTCCCCCGCAACCATTTGGTTGCCCACCGGCGCCATATTTGGCGGCGTAGCTCAGTTGGCTAGAGCATTCGGTTCATACCCGGAGTGTCATGTGTTCGAGTCACATCGCCGCTACCAAAAAAGCGTTCAAAATCTGTTTGATTTTGAACGCTTTTTCTATATATACAGTTCTGCAAATGCATCCCTTTCCCACGCCAGTCTCCATATTAGCCGGGTTTACCTATGGGCCGTCACCGGAACGCCTTGCCTTGGTTTTCCCCTTTTTTCGTGTATATATAAGACTTACCAGTAGGTAAAGTTGCATCCATATTATATCTCTATAGATCCCTTTTCCCTCTGGTAAGCCCTGAAAAAATGCCTTACCGCCCCGTATAGGAACGCCCAGCCTATTTAATTATGGGCCGCCTCTTCCTTTTGCGCAGCGATGACCACGATTTCTACCAGGTGTTTTTCCGTAGCCATGCGCGCTTCTATGCAGCAACGGGTAGGTTGGTTCCCCTTGGACACCCATTGATCGTATACCGCATTAAACCGGGAAAACAGCGCCATATCCCTTAGATAGACGCATACCGAGAGGATATGGTCTTTATCCGACCCATGCTCTATAAGGAGCTTGTCTATTTTTTGTAGGACGCCTTCCCCTTGCGCTTCAATGGTCTCCCCGCTGGGAAAGGTTTGCCCGCTTAAAAATAGGAGCCCATTATATGCAACGACTTGATGCATCCGTTCATTTCCGCAATACCGATGGATCATGGTAATTCTCCCATTCTTATTCTTTATTTAGCTTTCTGGTTGGCGAGTATGGTAGCGTATGTATGTTGCAGATGGTTTGTCATGGCTTGTATGGCAGCCACCGGGTCTTTATTCAAAATTGCTTCGTAAATGCGCACGTGATCCTCTAGCATTTCCATTATGTCCGTTTGCCGCAACAACAGCTGCGACCGTTGGGCCTCCAATTCCCCTTTTATGGAGGTAAGGAAATGGGATAGCAGCTTATTCTTTGCCGCGTTAATAGAGCCATAAAGAACTCCCCAGTACAGAATGCCGAATAGGACGAACATGAATTCCACTGTTACAGGCGAATGGCTGGGGCCCCGAAATCCCCTCGGTGGTCATGGTAATCTACGCGATGACTGTGCATAGCTTAAATAGGGTATACCATAGGCTGCCGCCAAAAGAGGGCATACAGGATCGTACCCACGCCAATGGTGAGCATGTCCCACCCCATGGAACGGCAGCCTGCCTCAAACACCAACAGGGTGAGGGCAATGCCGTATATATACTTAGAAATCTTCGCTGGCGTAAGATAGGAGAACCGGCTCAGGAACCAATTGACATTCTCCACCGCATATAGGCATGCCAGTAGGGATGCTGAATCTGCAATAGGGTCAGCCAGTAGGACAGTCGGGTGCATCCGCCGTCCCAATAGAGTTAAGCATAGGCAAACCTATCCTGGCCCACGGGTTGCCCATAAATAAGGGCTAGCGCTCTTTGCGGGGCTTAGCCGGCAATATTCCCTTGTCCGTAGGCATTCCAGCGATCAGCACAGGCTGCTATTTGGGGGAGGGCACCCACACCCGGGAGGAATATATCCTGCTTAGCAGCCTGTGTCCCAGCCAAAAAACAGCGTTTGACCTGGTCTTAGGTTATTTTCATTCATGATCCACAAAGCTGCAAGGGGCTGTATCGCGGATAAGGCGGTACAGCCTTTTCGATAGGTCTAACAGGCAGGCTGGCTATGGGGAACTTGAAAAGGCATACGATTTATGATACCGTATATAAAAATGAAACAAAACGCAAGTGGCGAATACGGAGGATTTTTTATGGATTATCAACTTGCTGAGAAAATCGACCATACATTACTGAAGGCCAACGCCACCAAGGCGGACATCCTCCGCATTTGCGAGGAGGCAAAAGCCTATCATACCGCCAGCGTATGCGTAAATTCCTGCTGGGCGGCCACGGCAAAGGAAGCCCTGGCGGGCAGCGGCGTTATGGTATGCTGCGTAGTAGGGTTCCCCCTTGGGGCCATGTCCACGGCTGCCAAGGCCTTTGAAACGGAGGATGCGGTAAAACAAGGGGCCCAGGAGATCGATATGGTGATCAACATCGGCATGGCCAAAGCCGGGGATTGGGCTGGCGTACAGGCGGACATCGCCGCCGTAGTGCAGGCTGCTGGCAAGGCTGCGGTCAAGGTGATTATCGAGACCTGCCTGCTCGACGAGGAAGAAAAAATAAACGCCTGTCTGGCTGCCAAGGCAGCGGGCGCAGCCTTTGTCAAAACCTCCACGGGGTTTTCCACCGCCGGCGCCACGGTGGAGGACATCCGGCTGATGCGGGAAACCGTGGGCCCAGACATGGGCGTAAAAGCCGCCGGCGGTATCCGAGATACCGCCACAGCCCTTGCCATGCTGGAAGCCGGCGCAACCCGGATCGGCGCCAGCGCCACAGGCGCTATCATTGGCGCATAAGGTCAGGGTCCAGCCTTATAGGCCTTTTTTACAGGCAACGCATACACCTTGAAGGGACGAAGGTTCCGAAGCTTTTGCTGCTTAAAGGAAAGCGCCAGGGCCCTATCCAGCCCTGACGCTTAAAATTGGCCACATTTTTAGAGGGCATTTCCCATGTACTTTTGAGAAAGCACCAGGCCATCCAAAAAAGAGATGCGCCCGCTGGTAACGATCCCACATGAAAACTGGCGGCGCTCGGCTCTGCTGTGTCGCCAGCACCCTGTGCTGGCTTGCCGGCATGGGAGAAATATATTGTTTCAGATCCAAAGCAAAAAGCATGGCCTTTGGCCATGCCTTTTGCTTTGGATCCGGCAGCTACCTATCTTTCCATGCCGTCGCCAGCACAGTATTTTCGGCGTATAAGGGCTTAACTTCTGTGTTCGGGATGGGAACAGGTGGATCCCCTTAGCTTAACCACCGGAATGGTAAGATATCCAATTCCTTGCATACCTTGAAAACTGCATAAAGTTTCTTTCGCTTCGATCAAGCCCTCGACCTATTAGTACCGGTCAGCTGCATGCGTTACCGCACTTCCACCTCCGGCCTATCTACCTTGTGGTCTTCAAGGGGTCTTACTCCTTGCGGATGGGAGATCTTATCTTGAGGTCGGCTTCATGCTTAGATGCCTTCAGCGTTTATCCGTTCCGCACATGGCTACCCAGCTATGCCGTTGGCACGACAACTGATTCACCCTTGGTGCGTCCATCCCGGTCCTCTCGTACTAAGGACAGCTCCTCTCAAA
>UQRU01000026.1 GCA_900543475.1 uncultured Eubacteriales bacterium | reverse complement strand
CTGGCCGCGCCGTAGGCGCAAGGGAGCTATGAACACCTCGAAAAAGTGGCGCAAGCCACTTTTTCGACAGCCAAAGGCGGCATAGCCCGTGGGCTATGCCGCCTTTGTTATTGGTTTGTTCGATTCAATAAGCTGGAACTTAGCCGATGTAGCCGCCCTTTTGCAGGATGGGCTTGGCAGCCTCCAGGTTGGCCTCGCTCACCAGCACGATGGGGCCGGTGCAGCCCATGCCGGACTCGGCGTAAATGTTGTTCTTCCAAAGGAGCTGAACCGCATCCTCCAGATCCATCACCTCGATGCCGGCGATGGCGGCAGTGACCACTTCCTTGGGGGGCGCTTTGACCTCCTCGGCAGCGGCAACTGCAGGCGCCTTGCGGGAAGCTACGCTATCCGCCAGCAGCTTCTTGAGCCCGGCCTTGTTGGCCGCCTCGAACTCCGCCTTGCACACCGCCTGATAGTCTCCCGCTACCAGTTCCGCCGCATAGGTCAACGCCCCTGCGATGACCCGCGCGCCGCTGGCCCGGGATACGATCATCACCAGCCGGTCATAACCTTCGCCGATACCGGGGCCATAGCCATAGCCGATGGTCTCATAGCTGCCGCCGGCGGTGCCGGCCGCCAGCATCTTGAGGACCACGTTGCCGGTGAGGGAATCCATTACCATGATGTCCGGAGAGCCGGTCAGCACATCGTTGCCCCGCATGACGCAGCCCCCGTCCGCACGGCCGGAGGTGGCGAACTGGATGGGATAGCCGTTGCTCTGGAGCTGCTTGAGGATGGTCTCGGTCTGCCGGGCGCCGTCGATGTTCAGGATACCCACGGTGGGGGCTTCCACGCCGCAGGCCTTGGCGGCGATGATGCCATAGATGGCGTTCTTTACCATGCCCTCGATCCGGTCCACGGAAGAAGTGCCCGTGGTGGTGGCGATGAACATCTCCTTGCCCTTGCCCGGGGTCACGCACCGGCCAACGGTGGACACCCCGATGGGGAAGGGGTAATGCATGGTGACCGCGCCTTGTACCTGGCCGCTTTCCAGCAGCTCTTCCATCTTCTTATGGCCGGCCTCTTCGTCCGGCACTTCCACGGTGGTAACGCCTTCGTGATGCAGGGTGCCGATGTAATAGACATCCACCCCCTGCTTGGCAGCCAGCACAGCGCCCTGCATGGCGTTTTCCTCCCCATGCTCGCTGCCCATACCCGTCAGGGCGATCTTGGGCCTTCCGCCCATGCGGCCGCTTTCCAGGGCATCCGCCATATCCAGGAAGGTCTGGGCGATCATGGTCTTTACTTGGTCTTTTGCCATGGCCGCGCCCTCGCTATTCCATCATGCTGGCGGCAAAATCCCGCAGGGCTTCCGCGATGAGGCCCTTGATCTCCGCCTTGGACACGCCGCCCTCCTGGGCCTGGGCGCCTGCGTTCTTGCGGACCACAAAGGACACGCCGTCAAACAGGTTGGTCATACGGCCCAGGAACAGGCTGCCTTTGCCGATGATCATGGCAGTGTTTACCTGGCCGGATAGGATCTCGTCCCGCAGGAAGCCCACATAGGGCACGCCGCTGGGGATATGGCCCTGGGTGGGGGCCCAGCCTACCATGCCGTGCTCCTGGGCGAAGGTGGCCAGCTTGGCCTTTTCCATGTCGCCCTGCTTCACGGCCAGCGCGCCGATCATCTTATAGTTGGAAGCGGGCACGTCGCCGGCGCCGGCGGGCTTGGTGATATCGGGGTTCTGCATTTCCGCAGCGTACTTGTCGATGTCCGGGATCTTTAAACCAGCCCGGGCAAGGGGCGCAGCCACCAGGCCGCCGATGACCGCCTGGGGAGAGGAACCGGTACCCACCGTATGCCGGCCGATGATCTCGGTATCGATCTCCGGGTTTTCCCCGTCGTTGGCGCTGATCAACACGGAGAAGCCGCCCAGCATATCCTCCAGGACGGGCATATCCTTATTGACATGGTCCTTGCCGTTCATGCCCAGCTTGGCGGTGCAGCCGCCTGCGGTGACCACCACGTTCTTATAGGTGCCGGCCTTTACCAGGGACGCCGCCGCCACCATGGCGTGGGCCGGGCCCGCGCAGAAGCCCCGCATGTCGCTGCCCGTGGCGGAAGTCAGGCCCGCGATCTCCGCCGCTGCCTTGGCAAAGTTGCCGCCGCCCCGCTGGTTCACGTCGCCGCAAGCCTCTTCGCAGCAGTCGATCACGTACTCGATCTCGCTCTTGTCGATGCCGCTGTTCTTCACCACATACAGCAGAGCCAATACGCTGCTGGCCTTAGAGACCAGGTTCTCATGCATTACATGGGCGGAAAGGTTTACGTCCACATCGTGGGCACGCTTTACATAGCCCACCAGTTTGCCCTGGAAATACAGGCCTTCCGCGTGCTCCTCATTGACAAAGTGCTCGATCTCCGCCAGATCCAGGCCATCGTGGACCCGCGCAACGATATCTTCCGATATCACCGGGTTTGCAACGAACCGGGGCTTTACATCCTCTACAAAGCCCTTTTCCAGGTGCAGCAGGTCGAATACATCACACACCTGCATGAGCATGTAAAACTCATCCTCCGGCATGATCTCGCCAAACTTGCCATAACGGGGGCCTTCTGCCAGAGGCTTATCGTACCAGGGCTGGGCAATGGCGCCCAGCTCCCCAGGGGTCATGTTGCCAATATAGGTCTGGTTAGGGGCATACTTGAGGGCATCTTCATAGCTGCGGATATGATCCGGTAGCTTCACCAGGTATTCGGAACTTGGATTGACGATGCGCTCCGTGGTTTGGGTAGAGCCATTGTGGATCACCATATCCGGCGCATGGGCCAGGATATAGCTGGAACCTTTAATTACGCTATTCATAGTTTTTCTTCCCATCCAATATTATTTTTTTGGCTTTTGTCTATATGAAAGAAGTAAGGGACGCATCACACATAAGAAATGCCTGACACGCCCCCCTTTTTTTGAAGATCTTAATACTTGCAGTATTGCTCGCGGATGC
The DNA here is from genome assembly GCA_900543475.1 of uncultured Eubacteriales bacterium. Lineage (GTDB taxonomy): Bacteria > Bacillota > Clostridia > Christensenellales > CAG-138 > Pelethousia > Pelethousia gallinarum. The sequence continues at coordinate 21,021 of UQRU01000026.1, read as the reverse complement.
TGCTCATTTCATTGACGATATCGTCAACGTCCAGAACCATCTCCATCATGCCGACCTGCTCATCATAAAGATCAGGCGAGACCTCGTTTTTGATCTCGGGCTCGCACACATGGTAAACCCTGAGTCCCAACTGGACTCCTGTCAACGGACCAGCAAAAGTGGGATCGCCGTTGGTGACCGTCTCAGCGGCCAGACCGGCGGCTTCGCCTTCTGCGGCGCCCAACACCACAACGATGTTTTCGGGGCCGTATTTCTCGGCGAATTCCTTAACCCGCTTCTGGTTTTCCAGGTCCATTGCACCCGCGGCCGTTCAGACAAAGCACTCGGTCGAGGAGAACACGACCTCAGCGCCCGCGTCCTTTACGCATTCCTCGATAGCCGGGCCAGGGATGCCGTCGCGGTCACCGATGATGATGACCTTTTTATCCTTTAGCAAGCTCATCACGATTTTCCTCCTTCCTTTCAAAATATGGCAGCGCACAGGCTAAGCCCGAGCTGCTATTTAAGATTTTTACCCCTTGGGGTAAAAAACTTACCGAATAGAAATTACAGGTACTTCTTAATGAGCGCTTCGATGTTCTCGGGGGTAGCGTCGTCCTTCACGACCTCTTCCACCTTTTCGCCACCCTTGAAGATGGCCATGGTGGGCAGGCCCAGCACCTTCAAGCTGATCGCCAGCCGGCGAGCTTTGGTGGTATTCAAGGCGCAGAACTTGATCTTGTCGCCATACTTATCCGCCATCTCATGGACAAAGGGCATCAGCGCTGCACAGGGCACGCAGCCATCGCCATAGAAATCCACAAATACGGTGCCTTCCGCCTGAAGCACTTCCGCTTCAAAGGTATCTTTCGCCAGTTCCAACATGGTAAATCTCTCCTTTACTTAAATGCCTTCAATATACTTGTTGGCCTGGGTGGCGGCGATGGCGCCATCCGCAGCCGCGGTCACCACCTGGCGCAGGCTCTTCACCCGCACATCGCCGGCAGCGAATACGCCGGGAATGTTGGTGTGCATATCCGCATCCGTTACGATATACCCGTGGTCCATCTCCACCTTGCCCTCGAACAGCTCACTGTTGGGCAGGAAGCCGATGAAGCAGAACACGCCGAAGGTGCCGTCATCCTCATCCGCAACGATCTCGGTGAGCTCGCCGGTCTTAACATTTTTGACCACCATGCTCTCCAGGATGCCGTCGCCCTTGAGCTCTACTACCACGCTATCCCACATAAAGTGCATCTTTGGGTTAGCAAATGCCTTCTCCTGGATGGACTTGGCTGCGCGCAGCTCGTTCCGGCGATGGATAATGGTAACCTTGCGGCCAAACTTGGTCAGGTACATGGCCTCTTCCACCGCGCTGTCGCCGCCGCCTACCACATAGATGTCCAGATCCTGGAAGAACGCGCCGTCGCAGGTGGCGCAATAGGATACGCCCTTGCCGGTGAGTTCCTTCTCGCCAGGGCAGCCGATGGGCCGGGAGTTGGCGCCGGTGGCAATGATGACGGTCTTGGAATAATAGTCGCCCTTCTTGCCCTTCAGGTGCTTGATTTCGCCTTCCAGCTCTACCTCTTCGATGGTATCATAGACCTTTTCTGCGCCAAAATGCTCCGCCTGTTTCGCCATACGGCCTACCAGGCTGGGGCCCGTCTCGCCTTCGATGCCGCCGGGATAGTTTTCGATCTCTGCGGTGATGACGATTTGTCCGCCGTCCTTCTGCTTCTCGATGATCAAGGTGGACAGCCGGGCACGGCCTGCATAGCTTCCGGCGGCGAGCCCCGCAGGGCCCGCGCCGATAATGATTACATCATAGACCTTCTTATCCATGGATTCCTACTTGTCCTGTCCTTTCCGAAAGGATATTTTTAATATTTGACCTCGAAGATGGTCTGGTCATCCACCTCGGTGGAGAGGGCTTTTAGGGCGGTCTCCAGGATCTTGCGGCGGATGTGCTTTTCCTCCTCCATGGTCAGGGCCGGATTGCCCAGGGGGTGGGGAATGGCAATGGCGGGAACGATCCGGTTCGCGCCGACCGTCATGGAAATGGGGGTAACTGTGCAAATATGTACTACGGGGATGCCTGCACGCTCGATTTCTTTAACCATCGTTGCACCGCAACGTGTGCAGGTTCCTCAGGTGGAGGTCAGGATTACGGCCTGAACACCGTCCGCGATGAGGTCCTTGGAGAACTCAGCCGCGAAAGCCTTTGCGCTCTTAACCGCAGTACCGTTACCGACTGTGGTGTAGAAGTAACGATACAAGGAACCGATCTTGCCTTCCTTCTCAAACTCCCGCAGCACGTCTACCGGCAATACCCGGTCAGCATCGGCATTGGCATAGACGGGATCGTAGCCGCCGTGGGCGGTGGCGTAGCGGTCGCTGGTCAGATCCATCACGCCTTCGATGTCGTACTTGCCGTAATGGGTAGCGTTGGAGCTCTCGATATGATCCGGATTGCCCTTGGGCACAATGCCGCCGGAGGTAACCAGGGCGATCTTCGCATGGGCAATATCCTTTACCGCAGGATTGGGAGCCACCCGGTCAAAGTCGGGCATGGGATACTCGGTGGTGAAGGGCTTGCCGTTGATCTTGGCGATCAGCATGTTTACAGCACGCTTGGCGCCCCGTTCCTTTTCAAACAGGTTCACCCGGATGCCGTTGGGCATATAACCCTCTTCGCAGGAAGCGCCGATCTTCTCCCCCTTGGCCAGCTTCAGGCCCAGCTTGGCCATCTTGGGAGCAGCGTCCCGCATGCCTGCAGCGCTGTTCTTGGTGGAAATGATGTACACGGAGGCCTTGAACATATCCGCGCCGGGGTTCTCCACATACATACCCGTCAGGGCGGGGATGCCCAGCTCACGCTTGACAGCATCGGTGATGGTGCCGCAGGCTACGCCGTAGCGGCCAGCGTTAAAGGCAGGGCCGGCGATGAACAGGTCCGGCTTGGCAGCCTTGATCATATCCAGCACCTCGGCGGTAGCCTTCTCCAGGTTCTCGTTGAAGTAGGAGTCGCCGCAGATCACAGTGCCGACGATCTCCGCCTCATCGCCGAAGGCTGCCTTCAGGGCCAAGCCAGGACCCACGACGCCTTCCCGATATTCGGGCTTGTAATCCGCCATTTCCTCGCCGCCGATCTGGGCGAAGAACTGGTTGATGTAATGTACAACTCTCAGTTTGCTCATGATAGCCTCCTTTTTTAGCGAGCGCTCAGGTAGTTGAAGCCTACCTCGCTGGTGGCGCCGGTGATGACCTGGATCTCCACGTCGATGGTGCCATCCTCGTGCTTGTTATCCGCCCAGCCGCCGGCTATAATGCCAACGTACTCTTCGGTGCCGATGACCTTATCCATCTTGGGCAGGGTGATGACCTGGTTGGCATTGCCGCCAGTGACCAAAGCATCCGCGGAAGCATGGGCGTCTGCCAGGGACTGGGAGGAACCGTCACGGCCAGCGTATTCGTCAGTAACGATAACGGTCTTAATGCCCTTTTCGCTGATCTTGCGGCAGTTCATGATCAGGTCGGTATCGGGGTTGCCGAAGCCCTCCTCGGTGATGATGACTGCATCCAGGCACAGGAACTCGCACAGCTTGGCAGCCCAGTTGGAGGAACGCTCTTTATCCGCCAGGTATACGTTCTCGTTGGTGATGACCATGGCGGCGAAGTTGATGTCCTTGCCGTGCCGGGCAAAGAGCTCATGGACGATGGGGTTGTTCTGATGGACATAGGTGGGGTTCTTATCGCAGGCAGACACGCAGTTGCCGCTGATGATGGCGCCATCCATGACCTCGGTGGGATAGATGATAGTGGATAGTGTCTTCTTGGCGTCTACGCCATATACGTAGGTATCATGGAGCAAGCCCTGGCTCTGCAGCATCTGCACATAGCCAACCCGGGGCAGATCCGGATACTTGTCCATGCCTTCCTTAAGGGGCAGGGTCTCAAAGGTTTCGGTCTCGTCAGGGGTGAGGTTGCGGGCCAGCTCGCCGATGTACACGGCGGTTTTCAGGCCAGCCATACGCACCGCATGCTCATGGTCGTGCTGCTTAAGGCCTTCCACAGGCTGGATCACCAGCACCAGGTTGTTGGTCTTGGAGAAGGGCGTATACTGGGCGCCAATGCCGCTCATATCGATGATGCCTTCCTGGAAGCCCACGATCTTGCCGGTGGTAACCACCGCTGCGCCTTTGAGCACATGGGTCTTGCCGCTGCCCACGGTCTCCACCTTGGAGATCACGCCGGGGAACATGCCGCCAGGGCCTTCTACCTTTACTCGGGGTTCGATCACGTCTTTTACAGGCGTAATCCGTACGTTTTCGCCAGGGCGCGCCACGTCGACTTCAACGGATGCGATCTGCTCGTCTTCCAATACAAGCTTCTTCACCGCTTCGGCGTCAACGTACAGAACGCCGTTCTCAACTTTGGATTCTGCTGCCAGCTGAATGTCGTGGATATGGATATATCCGAGTTCCAATTTCAACTTGAGACACCTCCTCTAATTACTGGTTCCTGGTTAGTTCAACCATCATTTATTTAATCTAAATGATTAACGTGGTTTTTATCCGGGATTTTGGGCCAGACTCAAAAAATAGACTGTATCAACGTCAAGTCAATGGTCTGAAAGTCCGCCTGCAAGGATGGGTCCTTGCTCTTTTCCCGGATAGGGAATTTATCGCAGGTGGTAATGCTGTTTTCGATCAAAGAAAGGGAGGGAAGATCCAGCAACCCCTGCGCCCTGGAGACCGCCACGGATTTGTACGGGGTCTCCCCGGGCTTTACGCTGCCGGAAAGAGGATGCGTCAAAAGTCTATGTCCCTGATGGATGGCGTCCCGAACCATGCAGAGCACCTGCCGATAACTTACGGGTGCATATTGCACCTCGCAGATGTCCTGTTTGGAAAGGGCGTCCCGGGCCATGGGGTTGTTGGTGATGACGAGCATCCGTTCGAGCATGTCCTTTGCCTCCGGCAGAAAAAAAGTGGAATACAACGCATGAAGCTTTGCCTTCCACTCTGTCCTCAACCTGAAAGCTTCCTTCGCGAAACGGAACCCGTACGCTTGAAGTTACTTCTTCGGTGCTTGCGCTCTCCAGAGCGTTGTCCTGCAGCCGGTCCTTTTGCCTGAGATCTTCATATGCAGCAGATAGGCATTGCTACATATTTATTCCTTCGGCGGCATCAAATGCACTCTCCCGACAGCCGTCAACCAACCGATATTCACTTTGTTACAATATAATCATATACCATTTTTTCAGGTTCCGCAAGGCGATCCGGCTATTATAGAAAAAACCAAATATGTTCATCCTGCCCAACTTTTCTAGGGGTTTAGAGCAGGGAAAAGCGCCTGTTAGGCCAGGCGCTAAAAATATGCCCATCGGTTTTATCTATGCGATCGGCCATTTGCGTTCCTGTTTTGAATCTGGCGGGAGTATGTAGGAATTGAACCCACCCAAGCAGCTCCTAACTGCTCACATCGGTTTTGAAGACCGAGGGGCACACCAGCACCCATCTACCCCCATATTACAGCCGCGCCATGATTATACATGGTATGGCTGTGTTTTGCAAGGGCAAATTATCGCCGCAGCCGCCGGGCGTCCCCTTCCTTTTTGGTCAAACCAGTCACGTCCCAATATTCCAGCAACGCCATGGCGTATTTGCGGGAGGTGCCGATCCCATCCCGGAACTGGGCCAGGGTAACCGTGCCGTCCGCCTCCGCCAGCCGCCGGAAAATCCCCTCCGCCTCCTCCACCGCCTTGCGGGTAAAGAGCAGATCCGGTTCCAAGGGGACCAGCTCCCCTTCATCTGTCAGGTAATCCAGCACCTTTTGGAAATCCTTGGCCCGGCCCATCTCCTTGGTCAACCCGCTGCGCTCCGGCGGGGCAAAGGGTTCCTGGGCGCAGGCCTGGTAGAGCCGGTCCTTTAAGGCTTCCTGCTCCGGGGTAAACGCTACCTGGAAGGTAGGCAGGGCCAGGCAGCGGCCCGCCACGGCCAAGGTGCCGTCTTGCGTCATCCGCTCCAATAGCTTATCCCCCGCCCCCGGCTCCAGCCGGGGAAAAAGGGCCGCCCGCAAGGTTTCCCAGCGCATGCCGGCCTTCAAGGGGTTTTCCTTATGAAAGGCTTCCAGCATTCCTTGGGCCTTTTGCTTCAGTGCCTGATAATACCCCGTATGGATCTTCAGCTTATCCGTCACGGTCACCAGCTTCCCCTCCGCCTCCAATGCCTGGGTGCAGGCTGTAAAGGCTTCCTCGTTCAGGTTGGTCTGGAGCCGCAGCTGGGCCAGGGGCACGTACCGGGGACTATTTTCCCGGAGCAAGGCTTCCACTTGGGTTTTTTCATCCCCCTTTTGCAGCATATCCAACACTTGAGGGACTTCCATATCCCCCTGCTTATGCTTATGAGGCTTGGGGTCCAGGATCTGGCCGCCGCCGATGGTCTCGATGGGGGAATAAAACCGCACCACAAAATGGTCCCCCGCCTTCAAAGCGATGGCCTCCTCAAAGCGGAGCTGGGCATAGCAGCTTTCCCCGGGGAGCAGCTCCTCCACGCCCCCCAGCAGCACCGCCTTGCACAAGAGCTCCTTTGCGCCGCAGTAAAAATGCAGCCGGCTGCCGCTCTTGATGGTGCGCTCCACCTCCGGCAGCATCCGCAGCCGCACATCCACCATCATGGTGACCTGCAAGCTGCCGGGCTTGGCCAATACGTCTCCCCGCTCCATTTCTTCCCGCTTCACCCCCTGGAGGTTTACAGCCACCCGCTGGCCCGCCTGGGCCTCCTCTACGCTCTGGGAATGGACTTGCAGGCCCCTGGCCTTGGCCAGCCGGCCGGCGGGATAGATCATCACCTCTTCGCCGGCATGGAGCCGGCCTTCGATCAGGGTGCCGGTGGCCACCGTCCCAAACCCCTGCATGGAAAATACCCGGTCCGCCGGCAGCCGGAAGGGCCGCTCCGTATGCTTGCCCTGGGTGGTGGCCACCATCTCAAACAGGGTCTCCCTTAGGGCCTGGATCCCCTCCCCCGTATAGGAGGAGACCGGCAGGATGGGCGCTCCTTCCAAGCAGGTGCCCTTCAGCTGCTCCCGCACATCCTCGGTGACCAGCTCCAGCCAGTCCGCGTCCACCATATCGATCTTGGTCAGGGCCACGCAGCCCCGCTGGATATCCAAAAGGGACAGGATGCCCAAATGTTCCTTCGTCTGGGGCATGACCCCCTCGTCCGCCGCCACCACCAGTAGGGCCAGGTCGATGCCGCCCGCCCCCGCCAGCATGTTGCGGATGAATTTCTCATGGCCCGGCACGTCGATGATCCCCGCCTTGCTGCCATCCGGTAGATCCAAATAGGCAAACCCCAGCTCAATGGTGATGCCCCGGCGCTTTTCCTCCTCCAGCCGGTCTGTATCGATGCCGGTCAAAGCGTTGATCAGACAGGTTTTCCCATGGTCCACATGGCCCGCCGTGCCGATGATCACATTGTTCATGCCGTTTCCTCCTTCATGCAGGCCAGCACCGCCTGGGCCAGGGCCGGGATCTGCTCGTCCGCTACGGTGCGCATATCCAGCAGCACCCCCTCCTTATGGATCCGGGCCGCCACCGGCCGCTCCAGCTGCAACAGCCTGTGGCAGAACCAGGCCGGCTGTATGCCCGCAGGCTGTAGCCGCACCGCCCGGGAAGGGATGGTCTCATTGGGCACCGAGCCCGCGCCGATCTGGGCCTGGCTCTCCACCAGGGCCGCCGAAAGGCCGGGGGCCTCCGCCAGCAGAGCCAGCAGCCTGTTCCCCCGGGCCTCCAGGACCTCCACCGGCTGGGATACCATCTGATAGAAGGGGATCCGGGCCAACGCCAGCTCCGGATACCGGTACAGCCGTAGGGTGGCTTCCAGGGCGGCCAGGGTCATCTTATCCACCCGCAACGCCCGCAATAGGGGATGGTGCTTCATTTGATCGATCCAGACCTGCTTGCCCGCCAGGATGCCCGCCTGGGGCCCGCCCAACAGTTTGTCCCCAGAGAAGCAGATCACGTCCGCCCCCGCCCGGAGCCCCTGCAATACCGTAGGCTCGTCCTGCACCCCATAGGGCTCCAAGGGCAGCATGGCCCCGCTCCCCAGGTCATAGAGTAGGGGCAAGCCCTTTTCGTGGGCCATTTGGGCCAGGGTCTCCAAGGGCACGTCCTCCGTAAAGCCCACGATCCGGTAATTGCTGGTATGCACCTTCAAAAGGGCCGCCGTATCCGGGCCGATGGCTCGGGCATAATCCCCGGGATGGGTCTTATTGGTGGCGCCCACCTCCCTTAGGATGCAGCCGCTTTGCTCCATTACCTCCGGCACCCGGAAGGCGCCGCCGATCTCCACCAGCTCCCCCCGGGAGACCACCACCTCCCGGCCCCGGGCCATGGCCGTAAGGGCCAGCATCACCGCCGCCGCGTTGTTGTTCACCACCAGGGCAGCCTCCACCCCTAACAGCTCCTTGAGGATGGTTTCCACATGCAGGTATCGGTCGCCCCGCTTGCCCGTAGCGCAATCAAATTCCAGGGTGGAATAGGACCCCGCAACCCGGGCCGCCGCCTCCACCGCCTCCGGCGCCAACAGCGCCCGGCCCAAATTGGTGTGCAGGATGACCCCCGTCCCATTGATGATCAACCGTTGATTGGGCGTCTGCTGCATCCGCAGTTGGGCATAGGCCGCCTCCAACAGCCGCTCCACCGTCGTTTCCGCCGGCCGGCCTGCTAATATGGCTTGACGGGCCTCCTCCAGGCAATGTCGAAGGGCATCCCCTACCGCGTTGCGGGGTTGCCCCTGGAAGCGTGGGTCCTCCATGGCCTGCTCCAACAGGTTGTCCATCTTGGGAAGCTGCCGCAGCAGCTGGCTTCGTCCGTCCATGTTCTACCCTCCAGCATGGCCTGGCTGCCGGGTCTCCCCCCCAGCCTGCCAAAGCACCTATTTTTCTTCTTACAGTATACGCAAGCCGCTACTGCTTTTTCAAGCAAAGGAAATATCGGATTTCTCGATATTGCTTTCCTGCGCCGCCTTTTCCGCCTATTTCTCCAACCCCTTGGATATAAAGGTTGAGATGGGCCTTTTCCTTTCTTTCTCCATAAAAATTTTATTTGGCTCAGGTAAATCCACGGATTGCGTCTGCGCAAAATATAGGTTATTATCTATATAGGAGCTTTTGCTTATGCGTATGGTATCCCAGATGGGAATTTGGCTGGGGCCTTTGTCCATGTCGGTTTGCAGCGCCCCGCCCCCAAATTATATATAAGGCAAGGTATGCATATGAATTTCCGTCAATTAGAAGTGTTTGTTTCCATCGTAAAGTTCCACAGCTTTTCCAAGGCTGCCGAGGAGCTTTACCTGACCCAGCCCACCGTAAGCGCTCACATCAGCGCCCTGGAGGAGGAAATGGGCGTACAGTTGATCGTACGCTCCACCAAGGCGGTATATCCTTCGGCAGCGGGGGCGGTATTGTATGAATACGCAAACAACCTGTTGATGATGCGGGACCGAACCTATTATGCCATGAAAAACTATCCGGAGATGCTCACTTCCACCCTAGAAGTGGCCGCCAGCACGGTGCCTGCGGAATACATCCTGCCAAAGCTCATCCATGAATTTACCCAACAATATCCCCAGGTGCTCTTCTCCATGCGGGAGACGGACAGCGGGCAGGTGATCCGCCGGGTCTTGACGGACGAGGTGATGCTGGGCTTTACCGGCACCACCATGGATGACGACAAATGCCAATTCCAGGAGATCGCCAAGGACCGGCTGGTGATCGTGGCCCCCAACACCGAAGCCTATGCCCAATACCCTCGGGACGCCTTCCCGGAGGACGCCCTGCGCACCGCCCCCTTCTTGCAACGGATGCTGGGGTCCGGCACCCGGAAGGAATCCGACGCCTATCTGATCAACTGCGGGGTAAACCCGGCGGATCTGCATACGGTAGCCTATTTCGACAGCATTGAAAGCATCAAGCGGGCCATCGAGCAGGGGATGGGCATCGCCATCATGAGCGAGATCTCCGTGCTGGATACGGAGCAGCAGAAAAAGGTGCTGGTTTTCCGCAATGAAAACCCCTTCATGCACCGCCGGCTCTATTGCGTCTACCGCAAGGAACGGCAGCTTTCCCCCACGGCGGAATTGTTTGTCAAGTATCTGAAGGATACCTGCCAATGATGCCTTGCCTACGCCGGCTTTTTGGCGTATACTGAAAAAAACGCCAACATAGGAGGATGGGCCATGAAGGCTTATGACATGATCAACAAGCAGGAATTGGATCTGGACCGCAAGGCCCTGATCGATCTAATGCTCCATGACCGGCAGGTGGATCTCGCCTTTGACCAGGTGCGTTCCGATGCGGACGGATATCTTTCCTGGGACGCGGAAAACTGGTCCTGCGTAGACGGCCGCCGCTTCATCCGCTGCTACAGCTTAAACGGCCGGGTGCTGCGGGACTCCACCACCCATAACATCTACGATATGGACAACGATTTCCTGCCGGAAGAGGCCAAGACCGTAACCATTAATTAGCGGCCATACCCAAAGGCCGGGCGCAAAACCGCGCCCGGCCTTTGGTTTTTATGCCGGCCCTTCACCTCGTTAGTCCAGCGCCCCGGAAAGGGAACTAAGCAGGTAGCAATAGGCGGACTGGGCTTTGTCCGCCCACAGGGCCGCCGCCCGGTTCGCGCTTTTCACGTCCGGGAATAGCAGTTCCATCGCCAACAGCTGTTCATCCCGCTCCATAAAGATCATCCGGACGATATAGGAACCATTGGGCTGCCCTTCGATGCGGGCGGTATATTGGCATTGATGCCGCAGGGTCTCCCGGCATTCGTCCGCATAGGTATCTAGATCGTCCCGCAAGGAGGTGGGCAACTGCTCGTAAAAGAGCTCTACCGCCTGCTGTCCCCGGGCTGTGAGGGCATAGATCTGCCCAAAAGGCCGGGGTACCGCGGCCAAAAAGCCGTCCTCCTCCATCTCCGCCACCGCGCTTTGCAAATCGAAATACGGCGCTAAATCGTAAGTTCCCCCTACCGTGGTGATTTGATCCTTGGTGATGCCAAACCCAAGCTTGTTTAAAAAATACAATATGGTCAGTTTGATCTTGGTAACCCCTTCGGAAAAGAACGGCATGCTGCTTCCATCCTTTCTACATACAATCGGACCCAGGCGGCTTTAAGGCTGCGCGCCTGCCCTTTGACCATGCGCCATGGCCCAAAGCACGCCCCTTTTTCAGCCGCCAGATGTCCTTATTAGTATAGCATGGAACCCCGGCGCTAGAAAAGGATTTTGCGGGGGCAAAATAATTTATGCTTGCAAAGTTCCAAAATTCATGTATAATATTACTTGCGCAAGGGGTTATAGCTCAGCTGGTCAGAGCGCTACGTTGACATCGTAGAGGTCGTTGGTTCGATCCCAACTAATCCCACCAATGTAATCCTGCGGTGTGCGTTACGCTTTGGTTATAAACCCACAGATTTATGCCGGGAGCGTCCGTCGAGCAAGCCTATGCCGCCTTCTTTGTTTGGCACGCAGAAGCACTTGCAGCGCACCCACCTGCCGAGGAGGCGGGCGTTATAACGAGGGCGAACGGCACCCTGGGATTATTTTTGCGAAGCATTGCGGAATTGTGTAATGGTAGCACCTACGACTCTGACTCGTATTGTCTAGGTTCGAATCCTAGTTCCGCAGCCATGTAAAAGCCCCTGTATTCCAGGGGCTTTTCTTATGTCCATCCCCCATGCCCATTAGGAGGACCCGCCATGCACAAGAAAAACTACTTACAACTATGCGCCGGCATCCTGGCCGGAAACCTGAGCATTGCCCTAGGGGTTGCCGGATTTATCGTGCCCAACAGCATTATCATGGGCGGTTCCACTGGTATTAGCTTGGTGTTGGGCCACGCCTTTGGAGCGGATCTGGCAACAGCGGTGTTTATCCTGAACATGCTGCTCTTCATCCTGGGCGCTGGGGTATTGGGGCGTAAGTTTGCCCTGACCACCATCGCCAGTAGCATCCTCTACCCTGCCCTTTTGGCCCTGTTTCAGCGAATCCCCGGCATCCAATCCCTCACGGGGAACGAGTTGCTAGCCGCCATCTTTGCCGGGCTGCTGATGGGGGTAGGCATTGGGCTGATCGTTCGTCAGGGGGCTTCCACCGGCGGCACGGATATCCTGGCCATGGTGCTAAACAAGTATACCCATCTTTCCGTGGCGTTGCTGTTATATGTAGTGGATTTTATCGTGCTCGGGATGCAGACCTTTTTCTCCCAACCAGAGCAGATCCTTTATGGCATTCTCTCCCTGCTGATCACCACCGGGGTCATGAACCAAGTGGTGCTCCTAGGCCAGGCCCAGCTCCAGCTGATCATCATTTCCGAACGGTTTGAGGTATTGCGGGACCGGCTGCTACGGGAGCTGGACGCAGGGGTTTCCATGCTCTATATGGAGACGGGCCTGGCTAAGGAACAGCAAAAGGCCATCCTTTGCGTGATCCCCCAGCGCAAGCTCTACGCCGCCAACGCCCTGATCCAACAGGTAGACCCAGGGGCGTTTACCATGATCTCCCGGGTCAAAGAGGTAAGAGGCCGGGGCTTTTCCCTGGATCGTGTGCCGGCTGTGCCCCAGGAACCAGCCTCCCGGGAAAACTAGCCTATCCATAGTTTCCCCCATGGACGTCCTTGGGCGGGTAGCAAAAGGGGCGCCTTGCAGAACTTGCCTGCAAGGCGCCCCTTTGGCTGTCGAAAAAGTGGCTTGCGCCACTTTTTCGAGGTGTTCATAGCTCCCTTGCGCCTACGGCGCGGCCAGGGAGCTATGCAGGGAAACCCTTGCTACGCAAGGCTTTTTGCGGATTTGACGCGCATGTCGCCAAATCCGATTATAGCCTCTGGGGGCTGCGGCCCCCGAACCCCCGGGGGTTTTTCGACAAGCTGAGGGGCGCCTTGCAGAACTTGCCTGCAAGGCGCCCCTTTCGGTTGCTGGGTTGACCGGCTGCCATGGGCGCTCTATTTGTGAAGCCCATCCGTTGCATCCCCCCATCCCTTTCTTCAATATGGCGCTTCCTCTTTGCGCCGACTCCTGCCTGGCTCAATAGGCTTTTGCGATGCTGCGGATGTGCTTGAGCTCGCTGGGGGAGGTGATGGGGGATATGGTGAACTCCTCCACATGCATTCCCGGCACCGGCTGCACGAAAATGGAATGGCCGGGGGCGCTGGGAAGCAACGGCGCTTCCTGGGTGCTATTCTCCTGGATCATCTCCGCCACGGAAGGGTTGACCCGCACCAAGTAGGAACAGTTTTCCCCCTCCGCCAGGGCGCGCATGAGCTTTTTGCGCACCTTGAGGATCATGGTTTCCTGGGAAAGCACCTTCCCATCCCCCCCGCAATAGGGACAAGGGGCCTGCAGGGTGGCGGAAATGCAAGGCCGGGTCTTTTTCCGGGTCATCTCCACCAGGCCCAGCTGGGTGATCCCCAATACGTTGGACTTGGTCCGGTCCTTGCGCAGCTCGGTCCGTAAGGTATCCAACACCCGTTCCTTATCCACGATCTCATCCATGTCGATAAAATCAATGATGATGATCCCGCTGATGTCCCTGAGCCGTAGCTGCCGGGCGATCTCCTTTGCCGCCTCGCAATTGGTCTGGGTTATGGTCTCCTGCAGGGAGTCGTTGCCCACATATTTCCCCGTGTTCACGTCGATGGTGGTCAAGGCTTCGGTTTGGTCGATGACGATATAGCCGCCGTTTTTCAGCCACACCTTCCTGGCCAGGGCCTTGTCGATGGCCGTCTCCAGCTTGTAGGTATCGAACATATCCGGCACCCCTTCGTAGAGCTCCACCCGCTCCTGTAGAGCCGGGGACAGGATGCCTACGATCACCTGGATCTTCTCAAAGAACTCTCGGTCGTTGATCACCAGCCGGTGGATATCCGGGGAAAACAGATCCCTTAGGGTGCGGAACATAAGGGGTTCTTCCGCGTGGATCAGCCGGGGTGCGTTCAAAAGCCGTTCCTTTTCCTGGATCCGGTTCCACATGCGGGTCAAAAAGGCCATGTCGTTGGCAAAATCCGACACTTCCTTCCCCACCGCCGCCGTGCGGACGATCACACCCATATCCGGAGGCTTGACCCCTTCCACCGCGGACTTGAGCCGGGCCCGTTCGCTTTCGTCGTCGATCCGGCGGGACACGCCGATGTAATTTACCGTGGGCATGAGCACCAAGCTGCGTCCCGGTAGGGTGATATGGGTAGTGACCCGGGCCCCCTTGGTACCGATGGGCTCCTTGATCACCTGCACCATGATATCTTGGCCTGGCTTGAGAATGTCCTTAACATTGGGGGTCTCATCCAGTTTCTGATCCCCCTCATGGTGGCTGCCAAACTGGAACTCGCTCTTATCCAGCACGATGTCCCCCGCATACAGGAATGCGTTGCGCTCTAGGCCAATGTCTACAAACGCCGCCTGCATGCCCGGCAATACGTTTTGCACCTTGCCCTTATAAATATTGCCCACCAGACGTTCCTTGCCCCGGCGTTCGATATAGATCTCGCTGGGGGAACCGTCCTCCAGGAGCACTACCCGGGTCTGGTAGGGGTTGACGTCGATCACGATTTCCTTATGCATCTTACCTTCTTCACTTCTTCTCGCTGTACCTTAATGGGGCTAGTTTACCGGCCTTGGAGACCGCATATACGAATGCCGCTTCCCCGGGCGAGGGAGACGCCTCCCCGGGAAGCCGCGCATGCCAAGAAAAGCCTTTTCAGCCTTTCCAGTTTATCACCCTTTTGGTTTCGGGTCAATCCTGAGGGCGCGGCCAATGGGTGTTCCGCCGCCCAGTTCCCCCAGCAGGCCCAACAAGGTGGCCTCCTCCGTTTGGCCAATATCCCGCATATCGTCGTCCAGCACATGGATCACCGTATATGCGCCCGTCTGGGTTCTGCGCAGGGCGGTGGCGATGGGCATGCTCCAGTGCACGCCCACGTGGGCCACCCTAAGGCTTTCGCCCCGTTGTACCGCCCGCTGCCGCCGGAGCATGGCGTCTACCCGGGCGCCCTTCTCCCCTCGGAATTCCCGCCCAGCGGCCAAGAATAAAAAGAGGCCGAAGATGACCACCGTGGCGTTTCTTTCCCCTTGGATCAGCAGGGCGCCTCCCAACAGCAAAAGCCCCGCACCCGCCAGCAGCCCCAGCCCCGCGCAAACCCGTATGCAGGCGCGGGGGGACAGATACGGCTGCAAAAGGCAACGCAGCATCCTGCCCCCATCCAGGGGAAGAGCGGGCAGCAGATTTAGCAGGGCAATGGAAAGGTTGGCCTGTCCAAAGGCGGCCAAAAAGGGCAGGCTGCCCAAGTCCTTGGCCGCTGCGCATCCCATGGCCATCAGCAGGCTGAAAAGGGGGCCTGCCGCTGCAATGGCCAGGCCGTCCCAGCCCCCCGCCCGTTCCAATCTGGCCACAAAGCCAAAGGGCTGCAATTGGACCCGCTCCACCCGGCAACCCAGGCCCCGGGCCATGATCCCATGGGCAGCCTCGTGGAGGGAAAGGGCAAGCAAGGACGTAAGGCAAGCGGCCACATTGCCCGTAAGGATCATCCACAGCACCAATGCCAACAGCAACGGGCTGCATTCGATCCCCGTATTCCCGATATATCCTAAGCGGATCATTTATACCTTTGCTTTCTCCAGCCCGAAAAACGCCAGCGGGTCCATAGGCCTGCCTGCTTCATAAACCGCCAGGTGCAAGGTGGCTTCCCCTTTTCCTAAAGTATCTCCCACCTTAAGGCTTTGGCCTACCTCCACGCTGATCTCGGATAAGCCGAAATAATATACCTCCTGGTCCTTCCCATCCAGCACCAGCCGCACATAGCTGCCCATATCCGGGTCCTCTCCCAGTTCCTTCACCTTGCAGGCTCCCGGCACGGATACCGTCTGCGGGGTCTCCAGGGTCAAGCTGGCCAGCAGGCTGTCCGGGTCCAGGCTGGCCGACGTATACGTCAGCCCCAGGGTGGGGCCGGCGGTGCTGGAAAACACCTGAATGATGCTGGGCAGGGAAACGAATTGCAGCCGGCCTAGACGATCCGGGTCCTGGGATAGGCTCTCCTCCTGGGCCTCCTGGGCCGCCTGGGCCGACACCGCAGCCACAGCCCCCTCCGGGAAAATCGCCCCGCCGCCTTCCGCCCACCGCAAGAGCAGGACCCCAGCGCACACCACCCCGCACAGGCCCGCCTTGACCAGCATCCCGCTGGCCCGGGCCTGCCCGCTGCCCGTCCGGCGCACCCGGCCTGCCTGCCTACGGGCTGCGCTGCCCATGGCTCCGCCAAGATACCGGGGCACGCCCATGCGGCCCCTGGCCTCTCCCGAGGAAAAGCCCGTATGCTCCATCCGATCCAAAGACAAAAAAATCCCCCCTTGCACATTTCATTTCAGCATATGTGCGGGGGGCGGATTTAATGCTTTTTCGGTCGTCGCATCCATACGTTTTCCACGATGCCCACGGCTACCATATTGGTGAGCAGGTTGCTGCCTCCATAGCTGATGAAGGGCAGCGGGATGCCGGTCACCGGCATCAGGCCGATGGTCATGCCGATGTTCTCAAAAACATGGGCGGTCAGCATGCCGGTTACGCCGATCACCAGGCAAGAGGCCAGATGGTCCTTAAGCTTCATGGCCATATACAGCCAGCGGAAGATCAGCAGAAAATACAGCACGATGATGATGGTTCCGCCGATGAACCCTAAACCTTCCACAATGCCGGCAAAGATGAAGTCCGTATGCCGTTCCGGTACAAAGCGGAGCTGCGCTAAGGTTCCCTCGGAAAAAAAGCCCTTGCCGGTCAGCTGGCCGGAACCCACAGCGATCTTGGACTGGGAAACATTATAGCCATACTTGAGGGGGTCCAGCTCCGGGTCCAAAAACACCCGGATTCGCCAACGCTGCTCCTCGCTGAATAGGAACTGATAGGCCAGGGGCGCGCCCACCACCAGCATCCCCGCCGCGGCGGCAATATATCCCCAGGAGATCCGGCCCACAAAGAAGATGAACACCATGATGCACACATACACAAACGCGGTGCCAAAGTCAGGCTGGAGCAGCACCAAGATCGTGGGCACGGCGCAGATGAGCACCGCGTAGGCGATGGTCTTTATGCCGGTAAGCCGGCCGTGTTTGTCCATGCTCTGGGAAACGATCTGGGATAGGGCGATGATGATGGCGATCTTGCACAATTCCCCAGGCTGTAGGGCACGGTCCAGGGACTCCAGCTTAAACCACCCCTGGATTCCCCGCACCTTTGAGGTCACAAACAGCAGCAGGAGCAATAGGACGATGAAAAAATATGCGTATTTGATCACATATTTGTAGATCTTATAATCCAGGGCAATAACGATGAGGAACGCCGCTACCCCCACCAGGAAATTGACCGCCTGGCGCTGCACATAGGTGAGATTCAGCTTTTCCAAATAGTCGGCCAGCGCTACTTCCTCGCCGCTAAACGGGTCTGCCATAATGCTGGTGATGCTCACCAATCCAATGGCAACCAAGGCCAGCACCAGCAATACGGTGAGCCAATCGAATTGTTTAAAAATATCCTTATCCAACATGGGCTATGCCTGCGATTCCGGGGTCGCCGTGGGTTGTAAGCCAAAAAGGCCCTTTACTTCCTCATATATGGCCAGATACTTTTCCATGGTATCCCCATATACGATGGGGCGGTTCACCCGCATGGTCTGTTCCGCCTCCTCTCCCAAGAGCAGCCTGTCCAGCTGCATGGTGGCATTGGCTGCCGCCTCATAATATGGCTCGATGCACAAGCCATATATATCGTTATCATAAAACAGGTTCAGGTTCTCATCGCTTAAGCCGCAGCCAAAAGCGGTGATGGAGATCTGGGTCAGCAGCCCCGGATTGGGGGTAGGGGCAGGGGTGGTCCCGGGTAACAGGCTGGGCTCCGGGGTCGGCGAAGGGGTGCCCTCGCTGCGGAATTGCCGGTTGGCCTGGTTACGAGCTTGGACGGAAAGAGGGGCGGATTCCCGATCCACCGCATACATACCCTTGATGTCCCGGTTGTACAGCAAATAGGCAGCCAGCTCGTCCACCGCCGCCTGGCCCTCGTTGGTGCGCTCATAGCTTACCACCTGGAATTGGGGATAATATTCCCCAATGGCCGCCTGGATCTTTTCAAATACAGGCTGCGTGCCAACCCCATATACCAGGATGCGGCCGGATTTAAGGTTACGCTCCGTCATCCGCACCGCAATGCCCCGGGCCAGCTCCTCGATATAATCCGTATCGTCCGCCATGACGTTGCAGTCCAACCCCTCTAACGTACAAGGGTCGTAGGGCACCGCCGTGTATATCCCCGCCTGAATGGCCGCCTGCACCGCCTGGTCGTTGGCGCCCTCAGTATTTTGGATCAGCAGCCCGCCGCAGCCATCCTGAATGGCCGTTTCTACCGCCGCCAGGGCCTCCTGGCCCTGCTTGGCCCGATACAGCTTGGCAGGATATCCCAGGTTCTCCGCCGTGCGCAAAAACCCGTGCATCATCATATAGCCCGGGATCTGCCCGTCATCCTCCACGATGAACCCCAGCATTTCCCCCGGGCCGCCCAAGCCCACCGCCGGCGTAGGCGTCGCCGCCTCCTGCGCCCCCGCGCCCCCTATTTCAGGGGCGGCGGCAGGCGCTCCGCAAGCCGTCAAAAGGATGGCGCATAGCAAGATGGACAGGAATGGAACCTTTCTCACAAATCAACCTCCCATTGGAAACCCGCTTCCCCTTTGCGCCCTCGCGCCATGGGAAAGCCCTAAAGCCATGATAATGCAAAACGGCCGGTTTGTCAGCCGTTTTGCATGGATATTTACAGATTCCTCATCTTTCGCCGGGATCCGCTCCCATTAGATGATATACCGGGGGTCCTTAGCCGGCGCTGCGTCCAGCTCCGCCTTCTTGGCCTGGTAGCCGTTTTTCCCCAGCAGGGCATAGGTGGCGTTTTTGCCCTCCTCCACCCCGGGCTGGTCAAAGGCGTTGATGTTGAGCAGCTCCCCGGCAAAGGCGGTTTGCACCTCGAACAGATACAAAAGCTGGCCGATGGTGAAGGGATTCACCTCCGGCAGGGTAATGGTCTTGTTCATATGCCCGCTCTTGGTGATGGCGTATTCCGTAGCCCGCTGCTCGCAGCTGATCAACTCGTTGAAGGTATGGCCGCTGAGGAAGGCCACATCCGGAATGCTGTCAAAGGCATGGGGGATGTCCACCTGGGCGCGATAGTTCTCCACTGCCAGGAAGGTGACCACTTTATCAAAGGGGCCTTCCGTATATAGCTGCACCTGGGAATGCTGGTCCGTAACACCCAGGGCCTTTACCGGAGTCTGGCCCGTATGCACCGGGTTACCTTGCAGATCCTTGTTTTTGCCCAGGGATTCTGCCCAAAGCTGGGCGTACCAATCGGAAATATACTTGAGGGAGTCCGCATAGGGCATCAGCACGCCGATGTTGCAGCCCTTCTCCATGGCCAGCACCTCCAGGGCGGCCAGCATATATGCCGGGTTCTTCCAAACGTCCGGCTCCTGGCACAGCCCGTCCATATAGGCGGCGCCCGCCAAAAGCTCCTGGATATCGATGCCGCATACCGCCGCCGCCAGCAGGCCCACCGGGCACAGTTCGCTGAACCGGCCGCCTACCCCGTCAGGCACATAGAAGGTGCGCAGCCCATGTTCCTTGGCGATCTTGATCAGGTTGCCCTTGGCCTCATCCGTGGTGGCGATCACATGGCTGGGCCAATCCTCCCCCACCGCCCGGCGCAGGGCGTCGGTAAACAGCAGCAGCTGGGCCATGGTCTCGGAGGTGCTGCCGGATTTGGTAATCACGTTGAAACAAGTCCGCTCCAGGTCGATCACCTCGAACAGGGACGCCATCCGCTCCGGATCCACATTGTCCTCCACATACAGCTTGGGGCCGCCCCGCTTGCTATCCGGCAGATCGTTGTATCGCAAATGCCGCAGGGCCTGATGCACGGCGATGGGGCCTAGGGCGCTGCCGCCGATGCCCAGCACCACAAAGGTATCGAAATTCTCCCGCACATAGGCGGCCGCATCCAGCAGATCCTTCACGATCTGCCCTTGGTTATGGGGCAGGTTCCGCCACTTCATCCCCGTGTCGCGTTTTTCCTGCATGGCCCGGGCCGCAGCGGCATATTGGGCCTCCCGGGCTTGCAGCGCCGAAGGGTCTATGCCATATTGGCCCACGTGGGAACAGAGCATGTTGTTATAATCTACCCGGAGCTTCATGGAAGCCTGCCAATCATGATCTTCATATCGCTTCATCGATGATTTTTCCTCCCTGGTAAAATTGATCGGTTTCTGTTCTCAGTATACCACATACCCGGGGGGTTTTTGCATAGATTATTGTAAATCCTTTCCATTTTGAGGTACGCCATGCATAGAATCCGGCCCCGCAAATGTTCCTTGTCCGTTTTGCTTTTTATATGTCTTGGCATCCTGCTGCTGGGGCTGGTGGGCTATGCCCTATTTTTTCCCCGGGAATACGGGCACATGGATATCACCGTGTTGGACGCCTATTCCCTCCAGCCCGTAGAAGGGGCGGTGTTGGTATTCCCGGATGCGGGCCTATCCGTTACCACGGACCAGGTGGGCAGGGCCCAGGTTTTCGGCTTGCCCATCCAGCGGCACAGCCAACAGAACCGGCTTTTACACCAATCCCACGGGGAATGCACCCTGCTGGTATACAAGGCAGGCTATATCCCCTACGCCCTGTTTTATGTCCAAGTGACCCCGGGCCGGGTGCGCAATGGCCCCACGGTCTATCTATTCCCCCAATATGATGGCGCGCCGGAGGTGGTGACCATTGTGGAATCCCCCACCTACGACTGGGCTAAGGCGCTGGTGGAAAAATACCGTCCCCAGGAATCCGCTGACGCTCCATAAACTGCAAACAAAAACAGGCTCCTGCTGAACAGCAGGAGCTCAGGCTGTCGAAAAAGTGGCTTGCGCCACTTTTTCGAGGTTTTCATAGCTCCCTTGCGCCTACGGCGCGGCCAG
>UQRU01000025.1 GCA_900543475.1 uncultured Eubacteriales bacterium | reverse complement strand
GTTTGGGGTTATCTGGGCGAGCTGATTTTTAACCTGTTGGTGCTGGTGGGCTGCGTCAAAATGGCAGACCGGGTGGTCCGGGAGATGTGCGGGTTGTAATAAATAAAAATATATTGTATAATATATTTGAAAAAATAAGGATGGCTTAACTATGATGTATTTATGCTTGCATGCGATTGTCCACAATCCTGAAAAGCTTTATTTATGGAGCGATTATTATGATCAGGATATGAACATTGATTCATTGAAAGTATACGCACCAGATGAAGTGCCCGCAGATTGGGTATATGAAGATGCGGATTCTAACAACAGATTTAACGCCTACAATTTGATTGTATGGGGTAGAGGAAGCTTTTGTGCTGAACAAAGGGAAGAATATAGGTTTTTTTCTTTAGAAACACAGAAGTCTATAGGAGATGTTATTTCTTTTATAGATGCTAACTTGAATTTTTTGCAAACACCAGAACTGTTTGCAGATTGGGGCGCATGCAGGCATAAGCTGGATTATTGTGTACATGTTAACATTTATTCTGTTTCAACACAGCTTGTAGAGGCATTTGTAAACCATGTCCTTGCTTGGGTAAATAATAACGGGAAATACAATATCTTAGAAAAGTTACCTGAAGAATTGCAACAAGACCTTTCTGATACAGGGTTAAGGACATTTACGTTAACAACGGATGAGATATTGCAGCTTGAAAGAACAATATTATATAAGTATAAAAATGTATCCTGGAAGATATACTTTCCAGAATATGAAGGCGGCGGTGATTGGGCCCAAATTGTTCTTCCGGCGGCTAGTATTTTGATTCCTATACTCGCTGATTGGTTGGGAATTACAAATCCTAATTTGGCAAAGCAAAGATGCCATGATAGGAAAATGAAGAAATGTCGAGAAATAATATTAAAAAGATATAAATCCATTCTACAGGGAGAACTTTGCATGCCCCAACTTCAGGAGGTAAGATATTCATCGGATGGTAGAGAGGTGTATAGAATTTTAGAGATGGATGAAAATGGAAATACAATTCAAAAGTATGTTGCTAGGATTGCAAAAAAGAAACTGCGTGGATTCAAATATTCAATTCGGATTGAAGAATAGTGTATGCATGGAGTTAGAGCAAAAATGCTGCTTCGAATATTTTGGGACAGTAAATAAACTGGATGTAGCAACATATACCTCCTTCCTAAACTAATGGCTATCATACTAACGACAGTAATTTAATTCTAGTGGATATAAGATGGTAATTTTCTGGATAGAAGGACAAATATAAGGAGGGAATAGCCATGGAAAAATGCACTGAGTGCGGTGGATCCGGAGAATGTCAGCTCTGTCATGGAACAGGACTCGTAAAAATTAATCCTCATCCATCGCCAGAATACACAAAGACAGATGGAAGCGGAACTTCTAAGTGTTTGGTTTGCAAGGGGACTGGGGTGTGTTTTGCTTGCAAGAGATCAGGCAGAAAGAAATAAGCACATTTTTTTTAATCATCATGGAGGGAGCTAACTTTCGCTTCCTCCATAAATATTTAGAGGGTCTATGGAAGTAAAAATCAACAAAGAGATCCGGGAATATTCGGAAAGCATATTTTTCGGCTTAAACCTTAGGCAGCTCTTCTTTTCCCTGCTGGCCATGGGGGCGGCTGTGACCGTGTATTTTCTCTGCAAGGAGCCCCTGGGGACCCAGGCCACAAGCTGGCTCTGCATCCTAAGCGCAATCCCCTTCGCCCTGTTGGGCTTCGTCCGCTATAACGGCATGAACGCCGAGCAGCTGGCGGTGGCCTGGGTGCAGTCGGAGCTGCTTTTGCCCGAGCGGTTCCTGTATAAAGGCGAAAACCTATATTACCACATTGTCATGGAGGAAGAAAATTGAAATACTTTCAGAAAATCATGCGGCAGGACAAGGAACGCTTCACCGTGCCCCGCAGCGTACAGCAAACCATACCCATCCAGCGTATTTGGCAGGATGGGCTTTTTTATTCCGGCAGTCGCTATTCCCAGGCCTGGCGGTTTTCGGATATCAACTATCTTTTATCCGGCCGGGCAGAAAAGGAACAGAAATTCCATATCTACAGCGCCCTTCTAAACGCCCAAAAAAGCGGCTGCTACACCCAGGTCACCATCTGTAACCATTCCCTGGACCGGAACCAGTTTGCTGCCTCCGTTCTGTTGCCGGAGCGGGAGGATAGCCGCGGGCGCTACCGGGACGAATACAACCAATTCCTTCTAGAACAGGCCATTGGCGAGGACACCATCGTACAGGAGCGGTACCTGACCATCTCCGACCGCTTCAAAACCCCGGAGGACGCCCGCATGGGCCTGGGCCGGGCCGGAGCCGACCTTATGGGGCACTTTTCCCGCCTGGGTTCCCTGTGCGAACCCTTGGACGCTGGGCAGCGGCTTAAGGCCCTTCGCGCCTTCTTCCGGCCGGATACCCCTGCCCCGGCCTTCGATTGTATGGACGCTATGAGAAAAGGCCATGGATTTCGGGATTACCTGTGCCCCATGAGCCTTTCCATCAAAGGGGGCTACTTTGAAATGGACGGGAAGTTTGGCCGGGTACTGTTCCTCAGAAGCTATGCCAATTTCATAAACGATGAACTGATCTCCGATCTGGCATCGCTGCCACGGAATATGGTGCTGACCATAGGGTTCATCCCTGTGCCTACAGATGAGGCGGTGAAGGAAATCCAGAACAAGCTGCTGGCCGCGGAGACCAACATTGCCCAATGGCAGCGCAAGCAAAACCAAGCCAATAATTTTTCCTCCGTCATCCCTTACGACATGGAGCAGCAGCGGACGGAAACCACGGAATTCCTCAACGACTTGTCCGCCCGGGATCAGCGGATGCTGTTTACGCTGGTTTCCATCGTCCATCTTGCGGACAGCAAAGGCCAGCTTGACCAGGATACGGAAACCCTGCAAGCCAAGGCGTCAGGGCACATGTGCGAATTGGGCGTCCTGCGGTATCAGCAGCTGCCCGGCCTGCAAACCACCCTGCCCTTCGGGATACGGCGCATTCATGCCCTGCGGACGCTGACCACGGAGGGCCTTGCCATACTGACCCCGTTCCGCAGCCAGGAGATCATCCAGCCCGGGGGATTCTTTCTGGGCATAAATCCCACCACCGGCAATCCCATACTTTTGGATCGGTCGCTGCTGCAAAACCCCAACTTCTTTGTCCTGGGCGTTCCCGGCAGCGGCAAGTCCATCCTGCTTAAAGAGATCATCATCGCCATGGCCCTGGGCACGGAGGACGATATCCTCATCTGCGACCCGGAGGGGGAATTTTCCGCCCTGGTTGGCGCATTGGGCGGCGAGGTGGCGCGGATCGCCGTGGGCAGCGGCGCCTATATCAACGCCATGGAGCTGAGCGAAGGCTACTCGGACAGCAAAAAGCCCTGGCTGGAAAAGAGCGAGTTTATCCTATCCCTAATTGAGCAGCTGGATAAAAAGGGCCTGGGCCTGGATGAAAAAAGCGTATTGGACCGCTGCCTGGACCTGGCATATGAAGAGTATCTCCAGGGCGCGCCCATGCCTACCCTGTGTGAGCTACGGCAAAAGCTGCTCATGCAGCCGGAGCCCGTGGCAAAAAACCTGGCGCTCAGCCTGGAGCTGTTCACCGAGGGCAGCCTGGATGTATTCTCAAAGCCCACCAATATCCGCACAAACAGCCGCATCCTCTCCTACGACATTTCGAGCCTGGGGGGGCAGCTGAAAACCATTGGCACCCTCATGATTACAGACGCCATGATCAACCGGGTCTCCGACAACTGGCGCAGCGGCAAACGAACCCATTTGATCACTGATGAATTCCATGTGATGCTGGGCAGCCAGCATGGCGCGGAATTCTTCGATAGCGCATGGCGGCGGTATAGGAAAAGGACCGGTTTTCCCGTGGCAGCCACCCAGAACGTGGAATTTCTGTTGGACACCGTCCATGGCAGTACCATGGTATCCAACTCCGAGTGCGTGGTCATGCTCAACCAGTCCATGCGGGACGCGGAAAAGCTCATCCATCTGTTCCATATCTCCGAAGACCAGGCACGCTACATCACCAATGCCCAGGCAGGCAGCGGGCTGTTGCAGTACGCCGGGACTCTAATCCCTTTTGTGAACCGCTTCAAGAAGGACACGGAATTGTATCGGCTGATTACCACGAAACCTGGTGAGGTGCAAAAGATATGAAAAATGAATTGCTAAGCCCCATAGGTACACAATGTGAACCTATGGGGCTTAGACTGTGTATGGAGGCGTGAGCGGCTATGAAGGTAATATTCCTCTATTGCATGGGGTGTGACATCGAATACCAGAAGCTGACCGCTGGAGTTCAATTTGATCTCCCACATCTGGAATCTGGTGGGGGCGCTTCATTCTTTTTCCCATATATTTTTGTGCCTGTCCGCCTTCTCCCTCCCTGACGGCTCCATGGCCCCGATTTACAACTCTTCCTCTGTCACGCAGCCGGTTTTCAGAGCGGACACCAGAGATTCCAGCGCGGCAATCACATGGGGACGAATGTCTCCGCCCACCAGCACCAGCATCAGATCGTCCCCTACCTGCAGCTCGCCCCGGTTCAGCCAGACCCGGACATGGTAGATGCCCGGCAGGCAGCGGGCCGCATCAACCGCTTCCTGCACCTTCTTCGCATCATAGGAGAAGCGCATCCCAGACACCTGCCTGGAGATACCGCTAGCCCCACGGACCTGGGCCCGGGCTGTCTCCCGCACTACGCCGTTGTGGAGCAGATACATGCCAATCTTGCCCGCCTGCTCCAGCGCTTTTGCCTCTCTGAGCCAGGTATCAACAGAAGGCGGTGTCGCCCCGGATGCAGGTGCGGTGCAGTCCACCGAGCTCTGGGAGCAGAGCATATCCAGCCCATGGCCAATGGCCCCCAGCACGGCGCCGAGATTCTCCCTGGACGCCTTCTCGCTGCCGGGTAAATTTACGATCAGCGTGTTTCCACGAATACCCGCCACCGCCCGGGATAGGCAGCCTCTTTGGGTAATGCGCATACTCTCCGCCCGCATGGCCTCCGGAATGCCCGGCACGGCCCTCTGGATGACCGAGAGCGTAGCTTCCGGCGTCACATCCCGGGGCAAGAATCCGGTTCCGCCTGTGGTCAGCACCAGGGAGACCTGTTTCTCATCGGCACAGCGGATCAGCTCCTCCTGGATCTGTGCCGCCTCATCGGGCAGGGCAGCAGTATGTACCACCCGATATCCCGCCCCCTCCAATATGCGCACCAAGGACGGCCCGCTGGTATCCACCTGCTCGCCCCAGGCAACCTTATCGCTGATGGTCAGTACGGCGGCGCTGTAATCTCGCATTTCTAATCCCTTCCTTCGCTCTATAATCCCCTGGCTCCCCGCCGCTCTTTTCCAACAGGCGGATGTTGTCGATCACCATATCTTTTTATACTGCTTTCCATATATCCTATACCGTCAACGTTGCCACCGAGACGGCGGTGCGCGCCTCCATTTCCACGCCGGCCGGCCCGGTATGCAGGGCTGTGGCTGTGATCTTCACTGCCAGCTGATCCTCGTGGAAGGAGAAGGCGCGCCACTGCCATCAAAATGGGTGAAATCCGCTATGGGTTTCCCCCGTCTCATTCCTATCCCGCCACACCTTGCTACAGCGCAGCGGTCACTGCTGCGCCTGCGCCGTATTTGCCGGATGCTCCAGGATGCCATCCGCAAAGCGGGTAAACATATCCTTCCGCTCCGCCAAAAATCCCGCCAGGGCCTCTGTATCCCCAAATGCAAATACCGGAACCGGCAGCGACAGCTCCTCCAGATCCGATACAACGGCGATAAACCGCTCCACAGGCGCGGTGAAATGGTTTCCCGAGGCAGCCCTGCAGACGCCGATCTGGGTCAGCGGTTCGTTTTTGTGCCCCTCCACCAGGATCAAATCCACATCCCGGATCCGCTCCAGCACCTCTGCCAGCTGCAGAGCCCGCCGCTCAACCAGGGCGGTCTGCTCCGGGGAGCTAATGACGGACACCTCCGCCCCCGCCTGGGAAAACTGCCAGGAATCCTTCCCTGGGTGGCTCATGTCAAAGCTGTGGGCGGCGTGTTGGACCACCGCCACCCGCAGCCCACGCCGGCGCAGGTGGGGAATCAGCGCAGCAATCACCGTGGTCTTCCCGGAGCCAGAATATCCGGCAAACGCAACCACAGGAATACCCCGGACGCCGCTTCTCTCCGCTGCTCCCATCTTATCCTCCGATTTGGTTCATGTTCCGTTCCGCGGCCCGGGCCCGCCTGGGTTCTATGTCTTTTCTGTTTTTCTGAAGCGCCTCTGGCCGCTCTCCCGTTCTCTTTCAGGCCGCCGCTCAGAGGGCATAAAAATCCAGGAAGGCCCGGGTATCTGCGCAGCGGGGGTGGGAGAGCACCTGCCCGGCCTCTCCCTGCTCTGCCAGGCGCCCATCCTTGAGGAAGAGGAGCTGGCCGGCGATCCGCCGGGCCTGGGTCAGAGAATGGGTTACAAGGAGTACGGTACAGCCCGTCCTGGCCTGATATTGCAGCAGTAGCTCCTCACTCAGAAGCGTGGCTGCCACATCCATAGCAGCAGTGGGCTCATCTAAAATGAGAAAAGGATAGTCCTCCATCAGGAGCCGGGCCATGGCCAGCCGGGCGGTTTCCCCGCCGGAAAGGCCCTTGGCGCTCTGCCGGGCAAGCCCCTCCAGGCCGAAGGCCTGAAGCTGCTCCATGGCCCGGTCCCGCCCGGCCCCGGTGAGCTGCAGATTACGCAGCACGCTCATCCGGAAGGGATAGGACCGCTGGGGCATATACCCTACCCGGCCTGCCCAGGGCACTCCGCCGCCATCCGGTTTTAAAACGCCAGCCAATATCCTTGCCAGGGTGGACTTGCCGCTGCCATTGCTGCCAATGACGGCGTGGATGACGCCCTCTTCCAGCTCCAAGGCGGGTATATCCAGCACCCTGCGGCTGCCGTAGGTCTTGGTGATGGAGGGGAATTTCATCGCTCCAGCCCCCAATGCAGCAGGGCCACCCCGGCATTGAGCAGCAGGGAAATGAGCAGCAGGATGATCCCCAGGGCCAAGGCTGTGGTGAAGTCGCCCATATTGGTGTAATTCATGATGGCGGTGGTCATCACATTGGTTTTGTAGGCGATAGCGCCCCCCACCATGGATACGGCGCCTACCTCGGCAAATGCCCGGCCCAGGCCCAGCAGATAGGCGCTCACAAGCTGATATTGGCTCTCATTCACCATCAGCAGCAGGATTTTGCCCCGGCTCAGGCCCATTCCAAGGGCGGTCTCCCGGATGTCGGGGGCAAGGGTGGATACATGGGCCTCCAGGCTCCCCGTGATTAGGGGAACGAGAAGGATCACCTGGGCAATGACCATGCCCGTTACCGTGTACAGCAGCCGCAGATGGCGCAGCGGGCCCACCCCGGAAAACAGCATATAGCATACCAAACCTACCACCACCGGGGGAAGGCCCATCAGCGTCCGGTTGACCACTACCAGGAGGCGCTTGCCCCGGCCGACATAGCTCCCCAGCAGCACCCCCAGGGGGGCGCCCAGCATCAGGGCGAGCACCGAACTGGCCAGGACCATGCGCAGGGTGGTGACCAGGATAATCCCCACCTGCCGGTCACCGGAGGCGATCAGGGTAAGGGCTTGGATCAAGGCAGTCTTCATGCAGGTTCTCTCACTCTCGCATCCTATTTGATTCAGAAAAGGGGGCTTGCCCCAGAGCAAGCCCCATCCGTGGCGGCTGGAGCTGAAGGTTTTTACTCCATGGCGCCGTTATTGGCCTGGAAGGTGAGGAAGGTCGCCTTATCCGAGAGGATGTATGCCCCCAGCTCCTCCGCCATGGTCAGGCAGACGCCCATGCCCGCATTGGAGTAGGTATACCAGTCGCTATAAGCCTCTACAGAGGCCGCATCCACGGTGATGCCCAGATCCTCTGGCCACAGGGATATCTCCTTTGTATGGGTGCCGGACTGATCGCCCCGGGAAACGAAGGGGTACTTTCCCTCTGCGATGGCGGCGAAGGCATCCCGGACGCTGGCAGCGTCCTTTGCCCCGGCGGGATCGCTGGAGGGGCCGCACAGGACGAAGTAGTTGTACATGAAGGTCAGCCGCTCGCTCTCAAAGCCGGGCAGTACATAGGAATAGCCGCCGGCAATAAACTCCTCCTCCTGGCTCTTGGAGTGGACCAGGAGCAGGTCGGCATTGCCGCTTTCTGCATTGGCGATGGCTCTGCCGGTGCCTGCAGAGGTGACCTCTACCGTATAGCCGTAGGCCTCCTCAAATAGGGGCAGCAAGTAGGCCAGCAGGCCGGAGTCGTTTACAGAGGTGGTAGTGGACATGCGGATCACCCGGGTCTCATCGGTGGCCGCAGGGACCTCGGCGGTGGAGGCCGGGCCATCCTCGATCAGGTAGAAAAGGTATTCTCCGTAATCCGCATAGCCATAGTCCGCAATGGCAGCCTTGCCCTCCTCGGAAAGCATCCAGTTGATGAGGGCCGCGGCCCCTTCGGTATTGACGTACACATCGGATACCGGGTTGCCATCCGCGTCCACAAAGGGCGCATCAGGATTGACGGCCAGCAGGGAGTAGTTGTTGATCATGTCGTCATCGGCCTCGTACAGGATCGTCAGATCCACGCCCTCCGCCTGGGGCTCCTGGGTCTCGGGCGCCGCGCTCTCAGGCGCCGCATCTATGGGCGCCTGGCTTT
The DNA here is from genome assembly GCA_900543475.1 of uncultured Eubacteriales bacterium. Lineage (GTDB taxonomy): Bacteria > Bacillota > Clostridia > Christensenellales > CAG-138 > Pelethousia > Pelethousia gallinarum. The sequence continues at coordinate 15,525 of UQRU01000025.1, read as the reverse complement.
CTGGCGCTTCGGTGGCAGGCGCCTGGCTTTCGGGGGCTGTGGAAGCCGATTGCTGGGAGCACCCGGAAAAAAGCGCCGCCAGCATGAGCAGGGACAGGAGGAATGCAATCGTCTTTTTCAATTTGATCCATCACCTTTCGTATTATTCTCTCTGATAGACGGGCCTGGAAGCTGCGCTCGGAAGGCTGTTGCAGATAAGGCGCGCAGGCGGGGCCCCCGCAGCTATTTCGAGGGGAGCCCAGCCCCGCCATCCGCAGCAGCGCCTTCCGCCCGCGCCGCTTCCAAAGGGCTCGTCCACCATTTGGAAGGATAGGCGCATCCGCCGCCTTGCCAGGACCGGTCAGCCAGAGGATTTTGTTTGTGTGCTACCTGGAACGGTTCTATTTTGTCAATTGGTTTTCATTAAAGCCCTCTGCACTAAGGAAGCAGCCTCCCGTCCTACGGCTTTCCCCTGGCGGCTCACGGAATCCGCCGAGCGGTGGATAGAGCGGCAGTTACCGCACAAGAATACCCAGGGCGGCAAAGGCTCCCCCAGGGGGCGGAGCAGTTCCCGCTCGGGGAGCATGCCTAGGGCAGTAATCAGCGTATCGCAGGGCATAAAGCGCTCCGCGCCGGTATCCAGCCGCCGGAGTGTGACGCCGCAGACCCGCCCCTCCCCGTGGACGCAGCACACCGTAGTGCAGGTGAGCAGGGGGATGGCCATTTCCACGATGCTCTGGCGGTAGTTCCTGGGCATCCCGCCGCAGCGCTCCCGCTGCTCGACCACAGCCTCCACAGAACATCCGGTCAGGGAGAGCTGCCGGGCCATGACCAGCCCCACATCCCCACTGCCTAGGATCACCGCCCTTTTGCCCAGAGAATAGCCCTGGAGATTCACCATCCGCTGGGCCTGCCCGGCCGTAAATATTCCGGCGGGGCGCGTGCCGGGGAGGGCCAGGGTCCCTATGGGGATCTCTCGGCAGCCGGCGGCCAGAACCAGGGCCTGGAAGTCGATTTCTTCCACCCCCTCCGGGCCGGAGAGCAGCGCCCGGCGTTCCGGGCTGACCGAGAGGACCGTGGTGTCCAGGCGAAAGGGGATGGAAGCGGCCACCACCCGGGCCGCCCAGCGGGCGGCATACTCTGCCCCGGTCATCTCCCTGTGGAAAATGCCCGCGCCAAAGCCGGAATGGAGGCACTGGGGCAGCACGCCCCCTAGCCGGGCATTCCGATCTGCCAGAAGGACGGCCTCCGCCCCCGCCTCCCGGGCGGAGAGGGCCGCAGCCATCCCTGCCGCGCCGGCTCCCACCACCAGTACATCACACCACATCGTCCTTCCCCCTCACCAGCAGCGGGCTGCCTGGCCCGTCCTGATTTATCTCCCAAGGGGAGGCCCCCGTCTCCCGGGCCAGGAGCTCCAGCACCCGGTCCATGCACCAACCGCCCTGGCACCGGCCCAGGCCCGCCCCCACCCGGCGCTTGACCCCATCCAGGGTCACCGCCCCCTGGCGGATGGCATGCAGGATCTCCCCCTCCGTCACATCCTCGCAGCGGCAGATTACCCGGCCATAGGCGGGATCGGCCTGGACCAGAGCCCGGCGGGCGGGGGCATCCAATTCCCGGGGCCTGGGGGGCGGAGGCCGGCATGGGTCAAAATTCGGGTTGAGGGCCTCTTTTCCTAAATAGGCTGCCGCCTGCCGGGCCAGCATGGCTCCCAAGGCGCTAGCACAGGTAAGCCCCGGGGTCTTGATGCCGATAAGGGACCAGAGCCCCGGGCAGGGGTTGCCGATGAAAAAGCTGTGGATGCTTCCCTCCTCGGGCACCCAGGCCTCTCCTTCCCTCCGGACATAATAGGGGTTGGGGCGAACCGCCCCAAAGGCGCGGATGCTCTGCCCCAGGTCCAGGGAGGGGACCACCCGAGCCGCCATGCGGCGGAGGAACTCCAGCCCTTCCGGCGTAACGGCCCGGTCGGGGCGGCCGCCACCAGCCTGCTCCGAGGGGCCCAGGAGAAGCTTGCCCTCCATGGTAGGCACCAGCGTAAGGCCTTTGCCCCCTTCCTCGGGCTCGGCAAAGATCACATGGCGGACATAGGGGCCCGCCGGCTGATCCAACACCAGGTAGTCCGCCCGGCCGGGAATCACCCGCACCGTAGGGGCTGTACACAGCTCCTGGATGCGGTGGGCCTCCAGGCCGCAGCAGTTAATCACCGCGCCGGCCCGGAGGGTATGGGGGCCCGCCGTGATGATCCAGTCTCTTCCCTCCTGGATCAGGGCGGTCACCGGGGCATGCAGATATACCTGGCAGCCGTTGGCGCGGGCATTCTCATAGGCGGCAAAGCACAGAGCCCAGGGATCTGTCACCCCCGTGCCGGGGGCTAGAAGGGCCGAAGAAATCCCCTCGGCCAATCCGGGCTCCAGGGCCATAGCCTGGGCTCCGGTCAGGAGTTCCAGCCCCTCCACCCCATTTTCCAGCCCCTGGCCATACTTGCGCCGGACCACCTCGTCGCCCCGGGGGCCATAGCTCACCAGCAGGGAGCCCCGGCGGGCAAAGGGGACGCCCAGTTGGGCGCATAGCCGGGGGAAATCCCGGTTGGCCTGTACGCACAGCCGGGCCTTGCGCGTATTGGGCTTGTTATCATAGCCGGTATAAATGATAGCGCTGTTGCCCCGGGAAATGCCGGTGCATACGTCCTCCCGCGCCTCCACCAGGCCGCAGCGCAGCCGGTAAGAGGTCAGATGGCGGGCGGCAAAGCAGCCCAGCAGGCCGCCCCCCAGCACCACCGCGTCCAGGCGCGCCTCAGTAAACACGGCGCACCCGCCCCGGCCGATCCAGGGTATAGCCCCCCAGCTTTTCCAGGCGCTCGCGGAAGGCCGGCTCCGCCAGGAGTTCCAGCATACGGCGGACCAGGGGGTTGTCCCAGGCATAATCGGGGATGATCAGGTCATATTGCTCCACGCACACGGGCAGGAAATCCAGGCCGTAGATCTTCGCCGCGGAGCATATCCCCATCCCCGCATCGGCGGTGCCCCCGGCGATCTGGGCGGCTACGGCGGTGTGCGTAAATTCCTCCCGCCCATATCCATACACCGCCCCAGGATCCACCCCTTCTTTCTTACATAGATAATCGGCCAGGATGCGGGTGCCGGAACCCTTTTGCCGGTTGACATAGCGCACCCCCGGGCGGGCGATGTCTCCAAAGCCCCGCAGGCCCAGAGGGTTGCCGGGGGCCACCATCAGGCCCTGGGTCCGCCCTACGCACTCCACCTGGTACACGCCCCCCTTGGGGAACTGCTTTTCTAAAATCGCCGTATTGTAGCTGCCATCGGCTTCGTTGAGCAGATGGCAGCCGGCCACATGGGCCTCCCCCCGGCGGATGGCCATGAGGCCCCCCATAGATCCCACATGGGCGGAGTTCATAAAGGCGCCCGGATCCGCCTGATGGAGCAGGTCCGCCAACTCGTCCAGGAGGGGGTCGTGGCTGCCGATAGCCACCAGGGTGCGGGACAGCTCCCCGGCAGGGCGAAGAAGCCGGATGGATACCGTCTCCCCCGCCTCCACCCCTTCGCTCCCCTGGGGGATCTCCAGGATGCCGTCGGCCTTCATAAAGGAGGAGACCACGCCGCTGCCCCGGGCCAGGGGGGAGGCCACCAGCCGCCCTCGTACCTGCCCCAGCCGCACCCGGACAAACTCCTGGTATTTCAGGCTGGATACCACCCGGCGGCTTAGCACGGCCTGGGCCTTGTGGCCCGCTCCAGCCTCCCGGCACAGCCAAAGGTCCACCAGGGGACGAAGCAGCTGCTCGATCACAATGATGCCGGACACGGGATAACCGGGCACCCCCAGAATGGGCTTGCAGCCCTGATACCCCAAAATGGCGGGCTTTCCCGGCTGGATGGCAATACCGTGGCAAAATACCTCCCCTACCTGACCGATGACGGCGGCGGCATAATCCTCCCGCCCGGCGGAGGAACCGGCGTTGAGCAGCACCATATCGCACTGCTCCAGCGCCTCCGTGAGGGCGGCGCGGATCGCCTCCTCCCGGTCGGGGACGATGGGATAGACCCGGGGCGCCGCCCCCCATTCCTCCAGCATGACCGAGAAGATGACCGAGTTGAACTCCATCACATCGCCAGGCTTTGGAGCGGCTGTGGGAGGGACCACCTCATCCCCGGTGGGGATCAGGCCGATGCGCGGCTTTGCCAGCACCTCCACCTCCAGCACGCCGGCGGCGATCATGGCCCCCATGGCGGCGGGGGAGATGGGCATATGGCCAGCCAACAGCATTTCCCCGGCGCAGATATCCTCCCCAATCTGGCGCACATGCTGCCAGGGGACGGCAGCCTGGCGGATCACTGCCCGGCCCTCGGCAAAGACCACCTCCTCCACCATGATGACGGCATCCCTATCCTCGGGCAGGGGGTCGCCGGTATCCACCACGGTATACTGCTCCGGGAGGAGCGAGATCGGGGTGGTGTCGCTGGCGCCGAAGGTATCCGCTGCACAGACGGCGATGCCGTCCATGGCGCAGGCGGGGTAGTGGGGGGCGCAGATATGGGCGTACACCGCCCCTGCGGTGATCCGGCCCCTGGCAGCCTGGACAGGGATCCTCTCCCGCCGGGGAGCAAAGCCCGCCTCCCGCAGCAGGGCCAGGTACTGGCCCCTGGCCTCATCCAGCGGCCAGTTGTTGAGATATTGAAAAGCCATGCGCTTCCCTCCATAGGATGATTGATATATAAGGGGCAAATATTGGTAAGCTACCGGTAGCTCAAGCCTCTGTAAAGGTGGTCACCAGGACCTGGCACCCCCGAGGGAGGCCCTCGCAGTCCCGGGGGATGCAGAAATAGCCGTCCGCTCCGGCCAAGGCAGTGATGAGCCCTGATTTCCCCCGGATCGGCGCCGCCTCCATCCCCTGGGGGCCTTCCCGAAGGAACACGCCATTGTACTGCGCCCGGCCATGGTTGGCGGAGACCTCCTCCGTAAGGCGGGCGGTTATCTGCCGCCGGCGGAGGGCCCGCCCCTCCAGGCGGGCAAGGAGGGCCCGAACGAAGAGGTGCGTGCAGAAGAGCGCAGCCACCGGGTGCCCCGGCAGCCCTACCATGGCCTTCCCCCCCGCCATCCTCCCCAATAGGGTGGGCTTGCCCGGCTTCATGGCGATGCCGTGGAAGAGGACCTCCCCCAGGGCGGACATGACCCGGCAGGCCGCGTCCTTCTCCCCGACGGAACTCCCTCCGGACAGGAGGATCACCTCGCACTCCGTCAGCCCCTGCTCCACCGCCCCCATAAGGCGGTCTTCCCGATCGGGGATGATGCCGTAAAAGCGGGGCAGGGCTCCTGCCTGCTCCAGCAGGGCGCATACCATGGGGCCGTTTACATCCCGAACCTGGCCGGCGGCAGGGGCACGCTCCGGCGGCACCAGCTCATCCCCGGTGGAGATAACCCCCACCCGCAACCGGGGCACTACGGGTACTGCCGTTACGCCCAGGGCAGCCAGGGCCCCAATATCCTGGGGCTCCAGCCGGCGGCCGGCAGGGAGTACCGTGTCTCCGGGCTTCACGTCATCCCCCCGGAAGATCATGTTGTGGCCCGGGGCTACGCTTTTGAGGATGCCGATGGTGCCGTCGCCATAGTCCTCGCAAAGCTCCAGCATCTGCACTGCATCCGCCCCCTGAGGCACCTCCCCGCCGGTGGGGATGGCGGCGCAGTGCCCCGGGGCCAGGGCTAGGCCCGCCCCTTCCCCCATCCGGACCTGCCCGGCTAGAAGGAGCTGCGCAGGCAGGGCCTCGGAGCAGCCGAAGGTATCCGCGGCCCGGAGGGCGTAGCCATCTACTGTGGAGCGGCAGAAGTCCGGCACATAGGCCTCGGCAGTCACGGCCCGGGCCAGCACCCGCCCCCGGGCGGATAAGAGGGGAACCGCCTCCGGAGGGCGGCCCAAGGGTGCAAAGGCGCCGTGGATGATTTCCAGGGCCTCATCCGGGGTTTTAACATGGAGCATGATGCTTCCCTCCTATACGCATAGCAGGCTTTGTGGAAAACTACATCCCTGCGCCTTGCTCCCGCAGGACAAATCAAATAAAATGGAAGAAAAAGCGTGAAAGGTGAACTTGATATGCAGGAGCGCTATATCCGTAACCTCGGCCCGCTCACGGAAGAGGAATGCCTGCTGCTCCGGCAGCGGCGGGTGTTCCTTGCCGGCTGCGGCGGGCTGGGTGGCTATCTTCTGGAGCATTTGCTCCGGGCGGGAGTGGGGGCCATCACGGTCTGCGATGGGGATACAATCGTCCCTAGCAACCTAAACCGGCAGCTTCTGGCCGATATGGAGAGCCTGGGCCGCTCCAAGACAGAGGCGGCCTGTGCCCGGGCTGCGCTGGTGAATCCAGAGGCCGCCGTGGAAGCGCGCCCCGTATTTCTTACGGCGGATAATGCCTTGGGGCTCATCGCCGGCCACGACCTGGCCCTGGACGCCTTGGACAGCCCGGCGGCCCGGCGTATCCTGGCCAGCGCCTGCCGCCAGGCAGGCATCCCCCTGGTACACGGGGCAATCCGGGGATGGTACGCCCAGGCGGCTGTGATTCTTCCGGATAGCGGCATGATGGAGCAACTCTATCCGGCCGATGCTCCGGCTGCCCCAGACCAGGGGAGCCTTTCCCCTACCGTTGGGCTGTGCGCTGCCATCCAGGCGGGAGAGGCGGTCAAGCTCCTGTGCGGCCGCCCCAGCCCCCTGGCCGGGCGGCTGCTATGGGTGGATCTAGTAGAGCAGGAGTATCAGGTGGTCTCCTTCTGCCCGGAGGGGCCGCCCAGGTGAAAGTGCTCCTGCACAAAGGAGCGGAGGAGCCTTCCCGCCGGGGAAAGATGCTTGTCGCGCTTGAAGCATAGCATCAGGCGGCGCTGGAATTTGTCACTGCGGATGGGGAGCAGCCGGAGGGCCGGATCACTCCGGTAGGGTCCGGCGCACCCCTCCGGCACAAAGCCCAGCCCTACACCGGCGGCTATAAGCTGCCTGTGCTGCTCCCGCTCGTCAGTAAGGCAGGCGGTGCGCAGGCCCAGGTTGAGCCCGGCGCACAGGTCGTAAGGATCCTCTATCCGCAGCTGCCCCCGCCGGAGGAATACGAAGGGTTGCCCAGCCAGGCTTCTGGGCAGTATGCCGGGCCGGCCTGCCAGGGCATGGGAAGCCGGCAGGGCCAGCAGATACCGTTCCTCCCGGAGAGGGATCCCCCGGAAGCGCCGGTACTCCCCGGTATCGGGGCAGAGAAGCATATCATATTGATTGATATCCAGGGCCTCTTTGGCCGCAATGGAGCAATCCAGGTTCAGGATGATCTGGGGGTGGGCGGTGGAGAAGGCCGCCAGGCAGGCGGTAACCGGCCCATCCGGCCCGCACAGGCCCACGGAGAGCCTAGCCCCCACCCCCCCGGCATAGGTGCGTAGCTGCGCCAGCGTGCCGTCCAATTCCCGCAGGATTGACTGGGCGCTGGTGAGGAACTGGCTGCCCAGCTCATTGAGCACCACCCGCCTCCCCTGGCGGTAAAATAAAGGGGTGCCCAATTCCTCCTCCAGCCGGGCGATGCTCCGGGACAGGGAGGGCTGGCTGATATGGAGGGCCTCGGCCGCCTTGGAGAGATTTTGCAGCTGAGCCGCAGTTACAAAATACCGCATCTGGTCAAGGGTCATGGCGCATCCTCCCCGGCAGAAAACAGAAAGCCTCCAAGCCGACAACCTGGCGCCGGCGGATATCGGTCATAGCATAATAGCATAAATGAATAAGTCCGATTTGAAAATTAGGACGGATATCTTGTAGAAACCGCCGAACCTAAGCTCCCTATTGTGGTTCGGCCGGAAAAAGATCAGGCGATTAGAGGGTTCCCTTTTCGTAAAATTATAGGATAATCTATGCCTAAAAGCAATATCCAATTTGTCTCTAAACGATTTACACCCCCGCCGGCTGGACTGTAAAATAGAAATCAGAAGCGCATAGGCAAAAACAGCTCGGCGCTTCCTGGGCTTTTTCCTATGGGCCCAGGGGCAAAAAATACGATTTGGGGAGGTGGGTTCCTGTCCCCCTGCATATCCGGGGGTGGGAGAATGGCTATGAAACAATTGGTCGTCAAGCCCGAGAAGTGCATCGGCTGCCGCACCTGCGAGCTGGTGTGTTCCTTTGGGCACTATCAGAAGTTCAGCCCCAGGCTGTCCAACATCACCGTGCTGGAATACGAGGCAGCCACCCTGGCTGTGCCGGTGGTATGCCAGCAGTGTGAGGACGCCAGCTGCATGAAAGTCTGCCCCGTCCACGCCATCAGCCGGAATGAGGACGGCATCGTCACCATCAATTACGACGCCTGCATCGGCTGCAGGCTCTGCACCAACGCCTGCGCCCTGGGCAATATGTCCTATTCGCCCCGGCTGCGGAAGGTATTTAAGTGCGATCAGTGCGGCGGCGATCCCAAATGCGTGCGCTATTGCCCCGGCGGCGCCCTGACCTACGAGGACGCCGGCCGCATGGACCCGCGCAAAAAATTGACGGCGGACAAGATCGTAGCCGCCATGGGAATGGAGGTCTGAGCCATGGGCAACGGATATATGGGAACTATCCTGCGGATAAACCTGGCCAAGGGCACCATCATCAAGGAGCCTTTGAACCGGAAAAACGCAGAGGAATACGTGGGTGCGCGGGGGCTGGGCACCAAATATTACTGCGATGAGTGCGACCCCAATTGCGACCCCCTGGGCCCGGGCAACAAGCTGATCTTCATGACCGGCCCTCTCACGGGCACCTGCGCCACCTCCTCCGGCCGCTACAACGCCGTGGCCAAGGCGCCCCTCACCGGGACGATCGGCGCGGCCAACTCCGGCGGGCACTTTGGGCCCGAGCTCAAGTATGCCGGGTATGACGGCATCATCTTTGAGGATATCTCCGACCACCCGGTCTACCTGTACATCAACGACGACGCAGTGGAACTCCGGGACGCCTCCCACCTGTGGGGCAAGGACGTATACGAAACCACGGATACCCTCCTGGAGGAGCTGGGCGATGAATTCCGTATCGCCTGCATCGCCCCCACCGGGGAAAATGGATGCCTTTTTGCCGGCATCATGAATGATAAACACAGGGCTGCCGGCCGCGGCGGCATCGGCGCGGTAATGGGCTCTAAAAAGCTCAAGGCCGTGGCCGTCCGGGGCACCAGCGCCATCACCGTATCCCGGCCGGATAGCTTCTTCCAGGCCTGCATGGACGCCCGGGATAAGCTCAAGGCCCACCCCGTCACCGGCGCCGGCCTCTCGGCCTACGGCACCCAGATCCTAGTGAATATCGTCAACGCTTCCGGCGGGCTGCCCCTGTGCAATGGCCGGGATGGCGCGGTATTCGATCAGGCCGACGATATCTCCGGCGAGACCCTGGCGGCCAAATACCTCCTGCGGAACAAGGGCTGCTTCGGCTGCTCTATCGGCTGCGGACGGGCCGTAGAGATTAAGGAAGGCCCCTTCAAGTCAAAGGGCGAGGGTCCCGAGTATGAGGCGGGATGGTCCTTTGGGGCCGATTGCGGCATAAGCGATCTGGCCGCCGTATGCGATGCAAACTTCCTGTGCAACCAGTACGGCATCGACCCCATCACCATGGGCGCCACCGTGGCCTGCGCCATGGAGCTCTATGAAATGGGCGCCATCCCCGAAGCCGATATCGGCTTTCCTCTGCGCTTTGGCGATGCCGCCGCTATGGTGAAGGCCGTGGAGATGACCTGCAAGGGCGAGGGCTTCGGCAAGGTCCTGGGCCTGGGATCCTACCGTATGGCGGAAAAATACGGCCATCCGGAGCTTTCCATGTCCGTAAAGAAGCAGGAAATGCCCGCCTATGATGGCCGGGCCATCCAGGGCATCGGCCTGGAGTACGCCACCTCCAACCGGGGCGGCTGCCATGTTCGGGGTTACATGATCTCCCCCGAGGTGCTGGGTTTGCCGGTAAAGATGGATCCCTTGGTCACCGAAGGGAAGGCCAGTATGCTCAAAACCTTTCAGGATCTTACCTCCCTGGTGGATGCCACCGGCATCTGCCTGTTTACTACCTTCGGCATCGGCCTGCCCGAGGTGGCCGCCCAGTACAGGGAGGCCGTGGGCAGCGATGAGAGCGATGAGGAGATCCTGCTCAAGGGGGAGCGGATCTGGAATCTGGAAAAGCAGTTCAACATCGCTGCCGGCGTGGAAAAGGATGCGCTGCCCCCCCGCCTGCTCCGGGAGAAGCTGCCTAGCGGCCCGGCGGCGGGCAAGGTCAACGACCTGTATACCATGCTGGCTGAATACTATGCAGCCCGGGGCTGGACGGCCGAGGGCATTCCTACCCCGGAAAAGCTAGAGCAGCTTCATTTAAAATAATTGCGATAAGCGAGCTGCCCGGGCTGGGGCGCCCCTGGCCCGGGCAGGAAAGGCCTGTATATGACCGTTAAGTTTTTTGCCTATCTCCGGGAGCCCCAGTATGCCGGCTGCAAGGAACTGGCCTGCCCCGCAGAGGAGACGGTTTTCCGCCTGGGCGAGGCCCTCAGCCGCCGGTTTGGCCCGGCCTTCCGGGGTGAGTTCTTTTCCCCGGATGGGAAGTCGCTGGGAGATCGGGTCATCGTCATGGTCAATGGGCGGCGGATCGAGTTCCTCCAGGGGCTGGACACCCCCCTGACCGACCGGGACACCGTGCAGATCTTCCCGGTGGTGGCTGGGGGCTGAGCAGAGGGCCCGGCGGGCGGTATCACTACAGCAATAATCAAAAGGAAAGGCGGTGAGGCCGGTGCAAGTGGATCTGCAGGCCATTACGGATATCCTGCATAGGTATCCTGCACAGCAGCGCTACAGCCTGGCTATGCTCCAGGATATGCAGCGCCATTTCAATTATATCCCCCGGGAGGGGATGGAGGCCCTGGCGAATTATCTGGGCTGCCCCATGTCCAGCCTGTACGCCATGGCCACCTTCTATAAGGCCCTGAGCCTCAAGCCCAAGGGACGGCACATCATCAAGCTCTGCGATGGCACGGCCTGCCATATCCGGGGCTCTGCCAATCTGTTGAGCGGCATAGAGCGCCTGCTGGGCATCCAAGCAGGGGAAACCTCGGCTGATGGGCAATTCTCCCTGGAGCTGGTCAATTGCCTGGGGTCCTGCGCCCTGGCCCCGGTCATGGTGGTGGACGACACCTACTACGGCAAGGTGACCATGGAGCGCCTGCCGGAGATCTTGGCGCAGTACAGAGAGGAGGGGCAGGCTTGAATAAGACGATCTTGGTCTGCTGCGGCACCGGCTGCCTGGCCAACGGCAGCAAAAGGGTAGCTGAGGCCTTTCGGCAGAGCCTGATGGGCACGGACCACCAGGTAGAGTGCTGCGTAAAGGAGACGGGCTGCAACGGCTTCTGCGAGAACGGCCCCCTGGTTCAGATTCTTCCAGACGATATCACCTATTACAAGGTCCGAGTGAAGGACGTGGAAGAGATCGTATCAAAGACCATCCTGGCCGGAGAGCCGATAGAGCGCCTTCTTTATAAAAACGACAGGGGGCAGCGGGTGCGCAGCCAGCAGGAGAACCCCTTCTACACCCCCCAGAAAAAGTTCGCTCTGCGGAATATCGGCAAGATCGAGCCATGCAGCGTAGAGGACTACATGGCCCATGGTGGTTACCGCGCGCTGAAAAGGGCCCTGACCATGACGGGAGATGAGATCGTCCAGGAGGTGGAAGCTTCTGGCCTTCGGGGCCGGGGCGGGGCGGGTTTCCCCACGGGGCGCAAGTGGCGCTCGGCCCTGGAGCTGGACCGCTTCCCGAAATACGTAGCCTGCAATGGGGACGAGGGCGACCCTGGTGCCTTTATGGACCGCTCCATCCTGGAGGGGGATCCCCACAGCGTTCTGGAGGGCATGGCTATCTGCGCCCTGGCCATCGGGGCGGAGGAAGGCTTCCTCTATATCCGGGATGAATATGGCTTGGCGGTCCATAACGTACAGGCGGCCATCGCCCAGGCAGAGGCCCAGGGCATTCTGGGCGAGCACATCATGGGCTCGGATCGCCGGCTCAAGCTCAGCGTGGTCCGTGGGGGCGGCGCCTTTGTTTGCGGGGAATCCACCGCTCTGATGGCCTCCATCGAGGGCCGGGTGGGCGAGCCCCGGGCTAAGTACATCCGCTCCGTCCAGCGGGGCCTTTGGGATTGTCCCACGGTTCTTAATAATGTAGAGACCTTAGCCAATATACCCGTCATCCTGGAGCATGGCGGGGCGGCCTTTGCCGCTACCGGCACCGAAACCTCCCGGGGCACCAAGGTCTTCGCCCTGGTGGGCAAGGTCAAGCGCACGGGCCTGGTGGAGGTGCCTATGGGCGCCACCCTCCGCCATCTGATCTACGATATCGGCGGCGGCGTCAAGGGGGATCGTCCCTTCAAGGCCGTGCAGACCGGCGGCCCCTCCGGCGGCTGTATTCCGGCGGATATGCTGGATCTTCCCGTGGATTTCGATACCCTGACGGCTCGAGGCGCCATGATGGGCTCCGGCGGCATGATCGTCATGGACGACCGTAGCTGCATGGTGGAGGTGGCGCGATATTACATCAAATTCCTCTCCGAGGAATCCTGCGGCAAGTGCACCCCCTGCCGGGAGGGCCTGCGGCATATGCTGGCCATTCTGACCGACATTTGCGAGGGCCGGGGCCAGGAGAGCGACCTGGAGCTGCTGGAGCAGATCTGCGATACCCTGGAGGATGCCTCTCTCTGCGCCTTGGGCAAGTCCGCTCCCAACCCGGTGCGGACCACCATGAAGTACTTCCGGGAGGAATATGAGGCGCATATTAAGGAACACCGCTGCCCCGCCGGCGTATGCACGGCCCTGACCAGCTTCGTGATCGATCCTAACAAGTGCGTGGGCTGCGGCGCCTGTACCCGTGCCTGCCCCGCCGGCGTGATCTCCGGCGGCTTAAAGGAGCCCCATAGCATCGACAATAGCCGCTGCATCGTCTGCGGCAGCTGCCGGGAGGCCTGCCGGTTCGACGCAGTGGAGGCAAAAGGGAGGGCTGCGCTATGAATATAACCATCAACGGCATGACTTGCGCCTGCGAAAAGGGCGAATTTCTCCTCGCCGTTGCCCGGCGCAACGGTATCCAGATCCCTACCCTCTGCCACCATCCTGCCCTGGCCGGCCAAGGCTGCTGCCGGGTCTGCCTGGCGGAGGTGGACGAGGGGCGCGGCCCGAAGATCGTAGTCTCCTGCGTCTATCCCATCCAAAGGGAGTGCCGGGTGGAAACCGAAAGCGAGCGGGTTTGCAAGGATCGGGGCATGGTGCTGGCCCTATTACGCAAGCGGGCTCCGGACAGCCAGCGGATCGCCGCGCTGTGCAGGATCTATAAGGCCCCCGAGCTTCCCCGTCTCTCAGCGGCGGATGCGGGCAAATGCATCCTGTGCGGCCTGTGCGTACGGGCCTGCACCGAACTGAGCGTGGGGGCTATCTCCACGGTCAATCGCGGCGTGCTCAAGGAGATCGCTACCCCCTACCACGAGGCAAGTCCCGTGTGCGTGGGCTGCGGCGCCTGCGCCAGCGTTTGCCCCACCCAGGCTATCCCCATCGCCGAAACGGCCGATACTAGGGTCATCTGGGATAAAACCTTCCAGCTAGTCCATTGCGCCCAATGCGGAAGCGTGATCGGCACCCGGGAGGAATTGGAAATGGCGGCAAAGCGGTCCGGCCAAGAGCTGGAGGCCCTCTGCGATCGTTGCCGCAAAGCCGCTACCGCTCAGATTCTGGCAAATGTCTATGGGAAGTAAGTCCCGCCCCACCCCAAAACGGATCATCTCAAAAGCAGCGTAACCACTCTGGCGGGATGGAATGCGGCCAACTTTTGAACCGGGGGTACAACGGAAAACTAATACGGAACAGCCAGGGAGGGTTGCATCACAACTCTCCCTGGTATTGTTTACATTACATAGCTTGGTTTTAGGATATCTCTTTAATGGAAAGATACTTCGTAAGTACCTCTCAGGACTCAGACGTGTATTAGCTAAAAAATAAAGTGTAGTCCAAAAACGAATAAAATCGAGCTTACCCCCTAGATTCACAATGTGGGCTAGGGGGTAAGCTGTGTATGGGAAAAGTGGGGGAAGAACGGCTGGAGAAACCCAAGGCATCCACTGCCAACGTGGGCATCTTCATTGAGAAAGCCAGCCGGTATACCGCCATTGACCGTCTGACGCCGGAATTGTTGAGGCTATTCATCCAGCGGCCCCGGCTGGATGCCAGACAGCGCCCTACCAGGCAATGAAGGTATGAGTGTAATCCTGGGGCACAGAAATCGGAAGCATCTGCGCCCCCTCCAGGATGTAAAAATTGGGGATAGCGGTATCCCGCCGGCCGGGAATATGCTTATACGGTTTTTGAAATCGTGATATATGAGGACTCGGCGGACTGGCGGTTGCCGACAGCAGATGGCAATGTACTGGTATTGGTGACGTGCTATCCATTCCGTTATAGCGGCAACGCCCCGGGAAAATATATGGTAACGGCTATTATGACATATTGAAAAGCCGCCTTGAGTCTGTAAAGGCGGCGATTAAATGATCTCTTGTTCTAAATTGTCAAACTCGGGCGTGGAGAAAAACTCTCCCAATGTAATCTCAAATCCATCGCACAGCTTTTTAATTGTCACCGTACCAGGATTCTGGCTTTCTCCATTTAAAATGCTTTTGATGGTTGCCTGTGGGACAGCAGAAATATTGCTTAGAGCGTTTGGCGTAATGCCACGCTCTTTACATAGTTGAATGATACGATGTGCAATGGCTTCACGGGTGCTCAACGTCTATCCTCCAAATAGTTTATCACTAGGATAAATTATTTGGAGTTTTCATCTTAGTGATTCTTCACTAATTATAAAAGGCGTGTTAAAATTAGAATTAAGTGATTTATCACTAAACCCTGACTAGAAATCCTAACTTCAAAATGCGAATAGCGTAAAATCTAACATATACTACTGCATATATAAAGGGAAGAGAGTGAGGAGACATATATCTATGAAAAAACAAAAAAAGATTTGTCAAGATAAGAGTGTAATAGGTAATGCCCTGATGGAGCAGGAAGCTGAGAAACTCTTAGTGCAGTGCCCCATTGAAGTTGCAACTATTTATAGAGTGCGCTAAAAATAAGCATCTACTTATAAAAGCAAGGCTAATTCAAATTGAATATATTAGAAAAAATAATTGTTTAAGCACCGTCAGATATGACTGCCATTAATTGTCAAATTATTAAGAAAGGTGAATTCGCATGGGTCGAAGGCGAAAGACGTGCATGGTTCGAGTTGTACTTAAATCGAATGAGGCAGATAATTTAGGTTATCATAAGCGCAATTTAACAAAAACCAAGCGATATGTATTATGCTTTTTACAGAAATTATATCAATTTGGTTATCGCCATTTCGTCATTTATATTAATGACCCTATTGATTTCTGGTTAGCTGAGATGCTATATTTCATGCACTACTGTAAAAAATATGCAGATGTAATGTACTCTTTATATTTTTTGACAGAAGATACCGATTCCCCTGATTTTTTTAAGTGG
>UQRU01000024.1 GCA_900543475.1 uncultured Eubacteriales bacterium | reverse complement strand
GCGGGCCCCGGGGGGGGGGGGGGTGTGGGGCGCCCCCCCGCCCCCCCAACCCCCCCCCCCCCGGGGGGCCCCCCGGGGGGGGGGGGGGGGGGGGCGCCCCCCCCCCGCCGCCGCCCCCCCGGGCCGCTGGACAAACTCCAACGCCAGGAGCGACCCCAGCCTAGTTTTCCCCGCAGGAAAACAAAACGGCCGGGAATGCCCAGCCGTTTAAGCGAACCGCTAAAGAAGGGCCTACGCGGGGTCCTTTGGCAGGATCAGGTTCATGACCACGGCGGTGAGGGTGGCGATCACCACAGAGGAGCTGCCGAACACGGACCCCACCCAAGCGGGGAAGCCGGCAAGGGCGCCGGAAACCGCGGTGATGCCCTGGCCCAAGGCCACGGATAGTCCCACGATGGACATGCTGCGATAGGTCATCTTTTCGCCGGTGATCAGCCGCATACCGGTCATGGTAATGGAGGCGAACACGGTGATGGTAGCGCCGCCCAAGACGCACTGGGGAATGGTGGTCAGCAGGCTGGCGAACTTGGGCAGGAAGGCGGCAGCCAGGATCAGGCCGCCGGCCATGGCCAGCACCCACCGGTTGATGACCCGGGTCACGGTGACGATGCCCACATTTTGGCTATAGGTGGCGGTAGGCAAGCCGCCCATCAGCGCCCCCACCATGCTGGCCACGCCGTTGCCGATGATGCCGCCGGAGAGCTCCTGATCCGTGGGCTGCCGGTCCATGGCGCCGCCGGTGGTGGCGGAAAGGTCGCCAATGGCTTGTACCGAGTTGACCACATACATGATCACCATGGAGATGATGGCCGTGGGGTAAAAGGCGATGCCAAAGGGCAGGACTTGCGGCACGGCCAGCCAACCGGATTGCTGGATGGGGGAGAAGTCCACCATATTAAACGCCAAGGAGGCCAGATAGCCCACCAGCATACCGATCAAGAGGCTGGCTAGCTTAATGAACCCTTTTGTAAAATGGTTCAGGGCCAGCACCACCAACAGGGTCAAAATGGCCACGCCCCAGTTGAGGGGGGAACCAAAGGCTGGATCCCCGGAGCCGCCGGCCATATAGCGTATGGCGGTGGGGTACAGGGAAAGGCCAATGGTAAACACCACCGTACCCGTCACCAAGGGCGGGAAAAAGGGCCTGAGCTTTTTGATAAAGATCCCCACCAATACGCTGACCGCGCCGCCGATCAGCTGGGCGCCGAATATGGCGGCGATGCCGAACTCGATGCCGATGGCCTGTAGGGTAGGCAGATAGGCGAAGCTGGCGCCCATGATCACCGGCAGCCCGGCGCCGATCTTCCGGCCGATGGGAAACAGCTGCAATAGGGTGGCGATCCCGGCGATGAATAGGGCGGATTGCACCAGCAGCGTGGTCTGGGCCGCGTCCAAATTGGCAACGCCGCTGCCGGCGATCACCAGGGACGGGGTCACGCAGCCCACGATCATGGCCACCACATGCTGCAAGGCCAAGGGCAATGCCTGCCGTATGGGCGGAAAACCCTGCCAAGAAAAGATTCGTGTGCGTTTTTCATAGATTTCCATGGAAATGCCTCCTTGATGGGGGGAAACCAGATGGGGTTGCATACAAAACATATTTTTCTATCTTCTACTATACGGGAATTCGCCGGAAAACACAATGCTATCTGCATAAAAATTCGCTTCCCCCAGCGGTGGACGGGATGTGGCTGGACAAGCCGTAAGGCCGGGCTTTTGCGTTGCCTTTTTGGCGTTGGTGGAAGCGCCGGGGTTACGCCGGGGGGCGGCGGCGTTTGGCGGCCGAGGGGCGGCCCCAGGGCCGCCCCTCGGCCTGCCAAACAAAAGAGCGAACCCGGGGCCAAAGGCCCCGGGCTCGCTCTTTCAGGGCGCTTCGCGCCCTGCCGCCGCCCCCCCTGAGCGCTGGGATTTTCCTCCGCCCAAGCGATCCATCCACCACCCCTTTCCGCCCCGGCTTCCTATAAAGAAACCTAGCCCGCCGCTCCCGATGAGCGGCGGGCCGGCGCATTCCGCCGGAACCCCAGAGAAGTTTTCCAGCCAGTTTTCCCCCGCTTTTTTCAAAAGCGGGCCAGGGGTTTGGGGGCGGAGCCCCCAACGGGGTCCAGGGGCGGAGCACCTGGCGGGGTCCGGGGCGGAGCCCCGGCAGCCGTGCCCCGTCACGCCACCCGGAACAGGCGGCAGGCGTTTTGGAAGGTGGCGTCCAGCAGCTCCGCCAGGGAGCACTGGTGGAGCTCCGCCAGCTTCTGGGCGATGAGGGGGAGGAAGGTGGAGTCGTTGCGCTGGCCCCGGTGGGGCACAGGGGTCATGTAGGGGCAATCGGTCTCCAATAGGAGCCGGTCCAAGGGCACCAGGGCGGCGCTTTGCAGCACCTTGTTGGCGTTATGGAAGGTGACCGCGCCCCCGAAAGCCACGTATAAGCCCAGCTCCAGGCATTCCCGGGCGATCTCCGGGCTGCCGGAAAAGCAATGCATCACCCCGTCCAGGGGCCGGGGCTGGGCCCGGAGGATGTCCATGGCGTCCCCATAGGCTTCCCGCACATGGAGGATCACCGGCTTATCCAGCTGCCGGGCCAGCTCCAGCTGCTCCTGGAAAGCCTGGCGCTGGACGGGCCGGGGGGATAGGTCGTAATGGTAGTCCAGGCCGATCTCCCCCAGGGCTTTGGCCTTGGGGTGCTGGGAAAGGAGGCGGGCAAGCTGGGCCGCCACCTGGGGGTCCCACTGGTGGGCGTCATGGGGATGCACCCCCAGGGCAGCGTACAGGAAGGGATACTGGTCGGCCAGGGCCAGGGCGGGCAGGAAATCCGCCGGGGCGCAGGCCACCTCCATCACCCGTTCCACCCCGGCGGCGGCCAGGCTTTGCAGCAGGGCGTCCCGGTCGGGATCGAAGCGGCTGTCCAGGTAGTGGGCATGGCTTTCAAAGATGGGCATGGATCAAAACTCCTTTTTCAGGGACCGGGTAAATAGCCGGTCCAGGCTTTCCATGGGGTCCGCGCCCTGGTAGAGCACCGCTTCCACCGCGGCGCAGATGGGCAGCTCCACCCCGTAGCGTTCCCCCAGGGACAGGAGGGCCTTTACCGTATAATAGCCTTCCGCCAGCTTTTGAAAGGGCTGCTTTTTCACCATGGCTTCCCCAAAGCAGCGGTTGTGGCTGAAGGGGGAAAACACCGTGGCCTGGTAATCCCCCAGGTGGCATAGGCCATAGGCGGATTGTTCGCTGCCCCCCATGGCGGCGATCAGCAGGGCGATCTCCCGGGTGCCCCGGCTCATGAGGGCGCCCTTCAGGTTGGTGCGGTCCAGGCCGTCCAACATGCCGGCGGCAATGCCGATCACGTTTTTGGCGGCGGCGCCCACCTCGTTGCCCAAGAGGTCCTGGCCGTAATAAAAGCGGATCAGGTCCCCCCGGAAGGCCTGGATCAGCCGGTCCTTGGCGTCCTCGTCCAGGGAGTCGATCACCATGCAGTTGGGGATGCCCGCCAGGAATTCCTGCACGTGGCCCGGCCCCAGCCATACGGATACGGGGATGGCGGCGGGCAGGTATTGGCCGGCGATCTGGGAAAGGCGCAGGCCGGTCTCCATCTCCAAGCCCTTCATGCACAGGACCACGTCCAAAGGGGGCTTCAGCAGGGGCCCCAGCTGGGCCATGAGCCCCCGCAGGTTCTGGGAGCCGATGGAGATCACCAGGGCCTGGGCCTCCTGTACGGCCGCTTCCAGGCTGGTGGAAAGGCGGACCCTGGGGGGCAGGGTCACCACCCCATTGGAACGGGCGGCAAGGAACTGGGCCATATGGGGGGAATCCGGCCGGCCATACAGGGTCGTCTGATGGCCCATCCGGTCCAGATACCAGGTAAGGAAGCTCCCCCAGCGGCCGCAGCCGATGACGGTGATGTTCATACAAGGTCCTCCGGTCTAAATTGATAGGCATATAGGGCCGCATAAGCCCCGCCCCGCTCCATCAGGGCCTGATGGGCGCCCTTTTCCAGGATCTCCCCATGGGCCAGCACGGCGATCTCGTCGGCGTTTTTGATGGTGCTCAGCCGGTGGGCCACGATGATGCAGGTGCGGCCCCGGCTCAGCTCTGTAAGGGCCTGCTGGATGTGCATTTCGGTTTCGTTGTCCAGGGCGCTGGTGGCCTCGTCCAGGATCAGGATGGCCGGGTTCTTCAGGAACACCCGGGCAATGGAGATCCGCTGCCGCTGGCCCCCGGACAGCTTTACCCCCCGTTCGCCCACGTCGGTATCATAGCCCTTTTCCAGGGTCATGATGTAGTCGTGGATGTTGGCCTTTTTCGCCGCCTCTATGATCTGCCCGTCGGTGGCCTCCAGATCCCCGTAGGCGATGTTCTCCCGGATGGTGCCGGTAAACAGGAACACATCCTGGGCCACAATGCCGATGTTCCGCCGGAGGGAGGCCCGGGTCATATCCCGGATATCCATGCCGTCGATGGTGATCCGGCCTGCGTCCACGTCGTAGAAGCGGGGGATCAGGTTGCACAGGGTGGTCTTGCCCCCGCCGCTGGGCCCCACCAGGGCCAGGGTGCGGCCCGCCGGGATATCCAGCTCCAGGTTGCGGACCACCTGGGCTTCCGCCCCAGGCTGGTCGCTATTTTGGTAGTGGAAGCTCACCCCTTCAAAGCGGATATGCCCCTGAAGCACCCCTGCGTCCCGGGCGTTGGGGTCCTCGGCCTCCGGGGGCTGGTCGATGACCTCGATGAAGCGGGCAAAGCCGGTCATGCCGTTTTGCAGCTGCTCGATCATGGCCACAAACCGGTTCACCGGCTTTAAAAATACGTTCATATACAGCAGAAAGGCCGCAAAGCTCCCCGCGTCGATCCTGCCGGCGAAGAAGAACAGCCCCCCCGCCAGGAGCACCACCAGATACAGCATATCCGTCAAAAAGGTGGTGCCTCCGTTGAACCAGGCCATGGCCCGGTAGGCCGCGTCCTTGGCCCGGATGAACAGGGCGTTGGCCCCGTCGAATTTTTCGTTTTCGTGTTCCTCCCCGCAATAGGCCCTGGAGACCCGCATCCCGGCGATGGCGGTTTCCACCCCGGCGTTGATGTGGGCGGTTTGGACCCGGCTTTCCTTAAAGGCGGTGCGCATCCCCTTGCGGGCGGCGATGGCGAACCACAGCACCAGGGGCGCGGCCCCAAAGGCGATGCAGGTCAGGGGCAGGTTCACCTGGGAAAGCATAACAAAGGAGCCGATGAACAGCACCACCGACAGGAACAGATCCTCCGGCCCATGGTGGGCCAGCTCGGAAAGGTCCTGGAGGTCGTTGATCATGCGGCTCATAAGGGCGCCGGTCTTATTTTCGTCGAAGAAGGCGAAGGGGAGCTTTTGCATATGCCGGAACATATCCCTTCGCATGTCCCCCTGCATACCGATGCCCACCATATGCCCCCAATACTGGATCACATAGGTGAGGCAGGCCTTCAACAGATAGATGCCAAAAAGGATCCCCGCCCACAGGAGCAGGGCATGGAGGTTTCGCTGGGGAACGTAAACATTGATGATGTCCTTTGCGATCATGGGATAGAACAGGTCGCAAACAGCCACCACCAAGGAGCAGGTCATATCCAGGGCGAACAGGCGCCAATGGGGCTTATAATAGCGGATAAAGCGCAAAAGCATAGGCCAGGCATGGATGTCTTACACAAAAGCAAAACCCGCAGAGCCGGACAATGGCCCGGCCCGGCGGGGAAGCAAAGGCATGGTCCAGGTCAGGACACCAGATCCCCCTGGTAGGAGATGAGGCTGGCGTCATAGACCCCCTCCACCCGGAGGAATTTTTCCACGAAGCCGGTCTCGTTATCCCGGAGGCGGAGCTCCAAGGTCAGCTCGATGCCGTCCCGCTGGGCGGTTTTGCTGCGGATGCGGGCGCCGGGGAGCTGCTTGATCATCTGCTTGATGGGGCCGTTGGCGGCCTCGCTGTAGTGGAGCACCAGCAGATAGGGCATGGCGGACCGGACCTTGAAGGCGGAGAGCAGCAGCACGAAAATGCCGATGACCACCCCGCCGATGATGGCGGCGTCAAAGAAGCCCACCCCCAGGGCCAGGCCCTCGCCCACCGCCCAGAAGATGAAGGCGGTATCGATGGGGTCCTTGATGGCGGTACGGAACCGGACGATGGACAGGGCGCCCACCATGCCCAGGGCCAGGGTGATGTTGGTGCTGATGAGCATGAGCACCAGGGTGGTCACCAGGGTGATGAGGATGAGGCTCACGTTGAAGTTGCGGGAATACATGACCCCGCTAAAGCTCTTTTTATAGATGAAGAAGATATACAGGCCAATGACCAGGGCCAGGGCCAGGGAGATCACCACCCGCAGGGGATTGAAGTTGATGGTGAACAGATCGGACAGCACAGTCATACAAAACCTCCGCAATCATATGGTAACAGGGCAGAGGAAACAGGCCCCCATACCCCCAAGCCGCTTTTTTTCGGAAAAGCGGGAAAAAACAAAGCCAGGGCCTTTACAGGTGGAATTTCCGGCAAAGGCAATATTTGCTGATGGCGCTGCGCACATGGGCGCCGCACTGGATCAGCTCCCGGATATACCCGGGCAGGTACTGGTTGAACTTCACCTCCAGCACCATGTCGTACCCTTCCAGCACGGGATAGGTGGGCAGGTCCGGGTCGAATAGGTCCATGCCCTGGTAGCCGGTGTGCAATTCCTTGTCAAAGGTGACCCGCACGTTCTGGAAGGGGAATACAAAGGGCTCCCGCACATAGTCCACGATCACCGCCGGCCGCAAGGCCCGGGTGGTGAACTCCCGGAACATCACGTGGGCAAAATCCTCCGGCCGCCGGAGCAAAAACCCATATCGCCCCGCCAGCAGCTGGTCGCATTCCCCCCGGCTCAGGCGCAGGGACTGCTTATAGATGAAGCTGTCTTTTTTATATTTGCGCTCCAGCTTGGCCTCGTCCTGCTGCAGGTTGTAGGTGCGCAGCCGGATCTTGTCCCGCACGTCGTTGCCCCGCATCTTCTCCCGGAAGGCGGAATCCATGGGGTCGTCAAAATATAGGCTGCGGATAAAATATTCCCCGCCGTTTTTCTTTGCGTAGGCGTCGGCGGCCATGGTCTTTTGCAGACGGCCGGAAAGCAGGGTATAGTCCCCCTGGTTGATAAAATACTTCAGCTCATGCCGGTATTGGGGCGGACGGGTCCGCTTCATTGGCCGAATACCTCCTGCATATAAGAATCCGACAGGCCAAATTCCTTCTGGATCTGGCTGCGTAGGGCGGCGGGCCGTTCCTTGGCAAAGGTTTTTAGGCTTTCGATCTCCCGCTGGAAGGAATCGTAGCTGCCCAGGTTCTCCGCCGGCTGCTTTTCCCCCATGAAGGTGCTTTGGTTGAACTTTTCCCGCTCCCGGGCGATCTCCGGCTCCACGTAGCCGTATAGCTCCTCGATGAGCCCCAGCACCCGCTCCGGGGCAAAGGCGGTATTCAGCAATTGTGCAAACCGCCGGATGAAGGCGTCCTTCCATTCGCTGTTTTTCAACAGGGCGTTGAATAGGTCGCTGCCCGCGGGCTTTGCCCCCCGCCGGAAGGACAGGCTCTCATGGGTGGGACTGCCAAAGCCCCAGCAAAAATCGTAGAAGATCCACTTCCATTTCCCATCCGGCAGCTTGTAATACTGGATATTCGGCGTATCCGTATTGCCGTTGTAGATTTCCGCGATCATGTAATCCATAAAGGAGGTTACGTCCACCCGCTCGCATACATAGGCATAGGCCGTGGGGTCGCTTAGGTCGTGGCTCTTGACGTAGTTCATCAATGCCACCCATTCCTCGTTGGTGCCATAGCTGACCAGGGTGCTGGCCTTGCCGATGAGCATGTTATCCACATCTTCCACCCCTTCATGTTGGGCCACGAAGAAGCGGTTGCGCTTTTCCTTGAGGAAGTAGACCCCCCAGTATTCCCCGTTCAGATAGAGCACCACCGGCCGGTAGGCCTGGTATAGGACGTTGATATCCGTGCCCTCCAATAGGCCGGTGGCCAGCTCGTCCCGTATTTTGGAACGGTTCTGGTCCTGGGCCCCGGCCCGAAGGGTAAGGGACTTATACTCGGTAAAGTCCCGGTTGTTAAAGAAGGGGTATTCCATGCGGCTATTGCCGTATTTCCCCCGGGCGATGATGTTAAAGCCCTTTTGCGCCCGGCCCCGGCCATAGCTGCCGGCGATGCGGATATCCACATTCTGGCTGAATACCTGCTGCCCATTCTCCATCAGGGAAAAGGCCGCGGGCTTGGTCCAGATCTCGTCCACCTCTTCCTCGGTATCGAACTTGGACTGGTAATAGGTGGCGCTGGAAAGCACATCCGTATAGGAAGCCGCATCCGGGTCGAACTGGTCCCCGGTGGCATAGATGCCGGTCTTGCTGTCCCACAGGTTGTCCGGGTCGGTGACCAGGGTCGCCACGGGGAGGCTATGGTCCACCCCGTCGGTGGTAAAGAGGAAGGTGCCGGTATTGGAATAGCCGGTCAAATACCCATCCCGCAGGGCCACGGCCCGGATCACGGTATTTTCCGAAACCTGGATGGGCCCGGTATAGGCAGGGCTATCCGCGGTGGGAGTGGTGCAGTCGGTGGTATAGTGGATGGTTTCCCCCTCCCCGGCCCGCAGGCTTACGGCCACAGGCCCGTCGAAGATGCCGGGCAGGGTCTCGAACACCGGCTGGCTGGTGATGCCCGCCTGGCCCTGGCCGTTTTCCCCGCCGGGGGTGGGCTGGGTATAATAGAAGCGTTCATCCGAACCATTCCGGCCATAGCTCACGTCCCCCAGAAAGGCCCCGGCGCTAAGCTTATCCACCAGGTTCCCCGCCGGGTCGAAGAGGAATACCCGATCCCCTTGGGCGCTCAGGTTGAAGTTCAGATGCAGGTCATTTTTTTTTTGCCCCTCCGCCTGATTAAGGCCCGAGGCGTATACCACCAGGTATTCCCCGCTTTCCAGGGTGATCCCATCCGGGAACACCCACTTGGCCGGGTTGCCCGGGTTGTCGGAAAGGCCGTAGCCGGAAAGGTCTACCGCCTGGCCGCTTTGGTTATATAGCTCGATCCAGTCGTAATATTCCCCGTCGGCTGCCTTGGCGGTGGATTGGTTATTGCCCAGCATTTCCGAAATATACACATCCCCCAGGGGCAGCCGGTAGGCGGCCATGGCGGCGTTGTAGCCGTCGGAGGTATTGGCAAAGCCCGGGCTGGGCTGGGAACAGGCGCCAAAGGCCCCGGTGCCGTCCGGGGTGCGGGCCATGGATACGTCCTCCTCCTGGCGGGTATAGGAATAGGAATCCAGGATCTTCCCGTTGGGATCGGAAAAGACCACGTCCTCCTCATAGGCCCGGAGGCTGAAGGGGGCGTGAAGCTCCCCTTCGATCAGGCCCTGGTTGCCGGAGCACAGGATCAGAAGATACCCCCCCGCCGGGATGGTGGTCCCTTCCGGCAGCTGGTATTTCATGGGCTGGGAAAGGTTGTCGCTGACGCCGTAGCCGGATAGGTCCACAGCCTGGCCGGTGGAATTATATAGCTCGATCCAGTCGGGATAGGTGCCGTCCGCCCCCCGCAAAGTGGTGGCGTTGGAGGCCATGAATTCGTTGATATACACCCCGATATCCTGGGTCTCCTGCATGGCGGCCTCATAGGCGGCGACCCCTTCGTCCGTATTGGGGTAGCCGGGGCTGGGCCGCATCTGCTGCCACTTATCCGCGCTGTCCCGGGCCAGGCTCATGCCGGATTCCACCGCCTGCAATTGCAAACTGGTGACCACCTGGCCCCGCTGGTCCAGCAGGGTCAGCTCCTCGGTATCGTTGAGCTTGAAGTCGGCGTGATAGTCCGACAGGGCTTCCCCGGCGCAATATACCACCAGATACCCGTCCGGCTCCACCACCGCCCCGCTGGGGAACACATACTTGGCCCCCTCCAGCAGGCTGTCCGACAGGCCGTAGCCGCCCATATCCACCGGCTTGTCCGTGGGGTTGTAAAACTCCACCCAGTCGGGGAAATTGCCCATGCCGTCGGACACCGAGCCTTTGTTGCTGGTCATCACCTCGTTGATGACCACGGGAAACACCTGGCCGGCGGAATCATCCCCCTCTTTGAGGGTGAGCATATATAGGATCAGGCCTGCCACCAGCAGGGCGCACAGGGTGATCGTTGCGAAAAACTGTCGTTTCCTCATAGTAAGGCTATTCTATCACAGTTACCCCCATATTACCAACCCCATCTAAAGAAAGTTAACAAGATAGGGGTGTTTCTCCTTCGCAATCGGAAAAATCCTCCATTTTTAGACGGGACTTTCGTCCATTGGTAAGCAACATGTTCCCTGGGCGCAGCTGAAAGATCCCCTTCGCATATTTTTATGAAGGACAATCCCATCCCCTTCAACCGCCTTTCAAGGAGGGGCTGGGGCCTTTTGTGAAAACCGGGAAAAGGGAGACCCCATCCTGCCATATCCCATGGCCTCGGCTACACCGGCCGGTTGCAAATGATTGGGGTTTGGATGTTTCATACGGGTATAGGGGTTCGGTTGCGACATATGGGGATAAAGGTTCCGTTGCGACGTACAAGGATTGGAGTTGGATTGCGCCATACGGGTATACGGGTTCGTTTGTTCCATATGGTTGGAATGGTTCGGTTCTGCGGGGCGGTGTTTCCCTACGGTTTCGAAGGGGCGCCTGTCCGAATCCTGGGTATGGTTCCGGGGCCCGGTTTGTCCTGTGGCCTTTCCTATGCCGTTGGCATAAGAAAACCCTTCCAAGTTATCAACATTCTTCCACCCAGCCCCGGGGATAATTGGAATGGGTTCCGCCGGGGGGCGGCGAATACGGCCCCGTGGGATGCATCGGGTTTGTTCCTATTGTATTGGGCCATGGATGTTTCATGCGGGAAAAGGCTGGGAAAGGGGGTTGTTTTTTTCCTTCACCTTGATTTTCAGGGAGGCGGGAACAAGGGACATACGGGGGGGAGGGCGGCAAACGCCAGGGCGATGTTTCCGGGGAAAGGGAAGGAAGGTTATGCACAAATTGTTGATAAAGCATGTTGAATCCACATGCAATAGATGTTAACATTATTGAAAACATGGATTATGTGGATAACCCTTGCATAAAGGGGGGATTTATCCCCATACATATCACCATGGAAACATCAGCCAGAAGCAGGAAAAATCCGGGTTTTCAACCCTTTCAACATCTCTATAACTACTACGGCTGATAATAATATAAAATAACAAGATAAGCGTCAACGCCATAGAAGGAGGAAGCAGGGACCATGCGGTTTACCATCGACACCCAGGAGCTCAACAGCGGCATCAATACCGTTATCAAAGCCATCGGCAACAGGACCACCATCAGCATATTGGAGGGCATCTATCTGGAAGCCACCTTTAACGGCCTGCTGCTGCGCTGCACAGACCTGTCCCTACAGATCGAAACCATCCTGCCCGCCCACGTATCCCAGGAAGGGGCCTGCGTGATGCCGGGGCGGCTGTTCAGCGAATTGGCGCGGCGGCTGCCTGGGGAAGAGACGGAGATCTATACCGAGGAAAATACGGTATACATCAGCAGCGGCCGGGCCCGCACCAATATGCAAAGCGAAAACCCCGGGGAATTCCACTGTATGCCCCCGGTAAAGGAGGAATATGCGGTCTCCATCTCCCAGGGCACCTTCAAGAGCATGATCCGGCAATGCATTTTCGCCTCCGCCCAGGATGAAAGCAAGCCCATCCTCACCGGCGTATTGCTGGAAATGCGGCCGGAAAGCCTGCGCATGGTAGCCCTGGACGGCTACCGGCTGGCCCTGCGGCAGGAACCCCTGCTCTCCGGCCGGGAGGATAAGGACGCGGTGATCCCCGCCAGAAGCCTGATGGAGATCGGCCGTATGCTGGAAGAGCGGGAGGATCTTCTGAAGGTGATCTTCTCCGCCACCCATGTGATGATCGATATGGGCCATACCAAGGTGACCACCCGGCTGCTGGACGGGGAATTCATCCGTTACCGGCAGATCCTTCCCGACGGCCAGACCACCCGGGCCCAGGTGGACCGGCAGGAATTATTGGACAGCATCGAGCGGGTATCCCTTATGGCCCGGGAGGGTAAAAAGAACCACATCCGCTTCTCCTTCCAGCCGGAATGCCTGACCCTTTCCGCCAATAGCGAGATCGGCTTCTCCACCGAGGAGATCGCCATCAACCTGACCGGCAATCCCTTGGATATCGCCTTTAACGCCCGGTATTTTTCCGATGTGCTCAAGGCCCTGGAGGACGAAGCCCTCATGCTGGATATGAACAACAACATCAGCCCCTGCGTGGTGCGCCCCCTCCAGGGGGACCGGTTCTATTACCTGGTGCTGCCTGTGCGCCTCTTTACCGGGAATATGTAAGCTTGCCGGCAATGGCCCCTAGGAAAAGCATGGAAAAAACAGCCTGGACCAGGCTGTTTTTGGCTGTCGAAAAAGTGGCGCAAGCCACTTTTTCGACAGCCAAACCGCGGCGGAAAACCGCCGCGGGCAGGATCGGAATCGATCATTTTTTGATGCGCTTGCGCAGATCGTCCAGGGTAAGGCCCAATTCCGGGTCTTTTTTCAGGTCGGCCATGATCTTGTTGTAGGCGCTGATCACGGTGGAATAGTCCCGGCCGCCGAAATGCTTGCCGATGGTCTTTAGGGAATCCCCGGTCATTTCCCGGCACAGGAACATGGCGATCTGCCGGGGATAGGTGATATCCGCCGTGCGCCGCTGGGATAGGAGGCCCTCCACGTCGATGTCGTAATAATCCGCCACGATTTGCTGGATCAGCTGGATGGATACCTTGGGGGCTTCAAACCCCCGCACGATGTCCTTGAGGGCGGTATCCGCCAGCAGGATGTCCACGTCCTTGCGGGTCAGCTTGGAATAGGCGATCACCCGGGTCAGGGCCCCTTCCAGCTGCCGGATGTTGCTGTTCACCTTTTCCGCGATAAAGGCCAGGACGTCCTCGTCGATATCGATCTTTTCCAGGGTGGCCTTTTTCCGCAGGATGGCGATGCGGGTCTCCAGGTCCGGGGGCTGGATGTCCGTGATCAACCCCCCTTCAAACCGGGAACGCAGCCGCTCCTCCAGGGTAAGCATTTCCATGGGGGGCTTATCCGAGCTGATGACGATCTGCTTGCCGCTGGTTTGCAGGGCGTTGAAGGTATTGAAAAATTCCTCCTGGGTGGATACCTTGCCGGAAATGAACTGGATATCGTCCACCATCAACACGTCCACGTTCCGGTATTTGTTGCGGAACTGGGCGTTGGTGTTCTCCTGGATGGACTGGATCAGCTCATAGGTAAAGGTTTCGCTGGTTACGTAAACGATCTTAAAGGAGGGGAAGGTTTCCTTGATCTGGTTGCCGATGGCGTGCATCAAATGGGTTTTGCCCAGGCCCACGCCCCCGTACATGAATAGGGGGTTGTAGGCCCGGGAGGGGCTGTCCGCCACGGCCCGAGCCGCGGCATAGGCGAAATTGTTGGAGGAGCCGATGACGAAATTATCGAAGGTATAGCGGGGGTTCATCATCATTTCCGGGCCGTTGTCCGCCAGCTTTTCGTATTGCTCCCGCTCGTTGCGCAGGATAAAAAGGGTATTGACAGGATACCCCTCGTTGATCTCGGTCAGGATCTTTTCAATGGTGACCGCGTATAGGTTCCGCAGGGTGTTGCGGGCCGCGTCGTTTTGCGCCTGCAAAACCAAAGTATCCCCCTGCCAACATACCGGGTCGATGGTTAAGATCCAGGTATTGTAGCTGGTGGGCGTCATCTCGGTACGTAGGCTGCTTAAAGCCATATTCCAGATCTCTTTTGCTGAATATTGCATGGTCTCCCCCATTTTTCAACATAGGTTGATAAGGTTATCAACCCATGTTACTAAATACGCGCTGCAAAAACATGGGCGGGAAGCGCGCCGGCCGCGTTTGAGGTTGAAAAAACCCCCCTTCGCTCTGGCGCCAGACCCAAAGGGTGCCGCAGGCCTTATTCCAGAGCAAAGGGGGCCATAAAACAGGCGCGCCGCCCTAAAATACGGAAGGGAAAGCACCCAAAGCAAGGCCGTTTCACCGGCCCCAAAAGGGATGCCCGACGCCTTCCAAAGACTTCCGGATCATCACCACAGATTTCCAAAAAAACCCCGTTTTCCCGCGGCAATAGAAGGACTAAAAACCGCTATATACCAGGTAAAATCCGGCCTTGGCCATGGAAATCCAAGTAAATGATAACAAATTCATCTTCATATAGCAAGGGCATGGAACAGGCAATTTTTGGAAATTGTGATGCCTACTAAGGGAAGATACAATATCTTGTAGAATCCTGGCAAAGGGATAGAATATGATTTTTTCCTGGCGTTTTTCCTTGACACTTGGGCTTTTTCTCTTATATAATTAACAAGCTAATGTAAAAGCAGGCGGCCCTTGGCCGCTTAGCCTGCGCCGGCGGAAACCAGCGGCTTGATTGCCCGCCTTTCCCGGGCCAGGTTATCATTACCAAAGGGAAAAGAGGTGCAAGACCCATGCTTCAAACCTACCAGCCCAAAAAGCGCCAGCGGAAAAAGGTCCACGGCTTCCGTAAGCGTATGAAGACTGCCAACGGCCGCAACGTATTGGCCCGCCGCAGGCTCAAAGGAAGAAAAAGGCTGTCTGCGTAAGCGGGCGGCAGCACCCAGCAGGCCAGGCTCGCAGGCTGTCCTTTTGGCGCAGCCACCTTTTCCCAGCCTTTGGCGGGGACAGGCCCGCTGGCAAAATGGATACGGGCCGCGATTGCGGCAAGTTTCACGGTAAGCCATCAGGGGTGTTGACATAAGAAAGCATCGGCATCAAAGCAGCGGCTCGCCCCGGGCAAAAAGGAATGGGGCCTGGATTTGGCAGTCCGCTCCTTCGCTTTGCAAAAGCCCGTTATGGGAATGGGCCCTCCCACTTTGCCCCCGGGCCTGCGCTAGCAAAGCGCCGGCCGGGCTGGGACATAAGCGGCGATGTTTTCTCATGGCAACACCCCTTGCCGTGCCTTTTTCTATATTTTTTTGCGAGCCGCCTATGGAAAAGGACAGCCACCACGCCAGTAAGGTACGCCCATTGAAACGTTGTTTTTCCCTCAAGCGCAATAAGCAGTTCCGCCAGGTCTATCGCAAGGGCAAATCCGTTGCTTGCCGGGAGCTGGTGCTCATCTACGCAAAAAACCGCAGCGATATGGTCCACGTGGGCTTTTCCGTGGGCAAAAAGCTGGGCAATAGCGTGGTGCGCAACCGGGTGAAACGCCGGCTCCGGGAAGCGTTTCGGCCGAACCTTCCCTTGCTTTTGCCCGGCTTCGACCTGATCGTCATCGCCCGGGACGCCGCCCGGGACGCCCCTTTTTCTTCCTTGGCGGACAGCTTGCGCTACTTGCTCCGAAAGGCCGGGCTCTTTCAAAAGCCCAAACGTCCATGAAACACTTGATCCAACGGCTGATGCTCTTTTGCATCGAATATTATAGGCTCTATATTTCGCCCCGACATCCGGGCTGCTGCCGTTACAGCCCCACTTGCAGCGCCTATGCCAAAGAAGCGATCCTCCGCTTTGGCCCCTTACGGGGAGGGGGCCTGGCCCTGTGGCGCATTTTGCGCTGCAACCCTTTTTCCAAAGGCGGGTACGACCCGGTCCCTCCCCTGGATCAACCGGAACCCGATCCGCAAGAATTACCAGGTTAGAAAGCGAGCATATGTATCATGCAAAATGATTTCTTCTTAACTACGTGGTTCCTGGAGGCCATGAAGTGGCTTTATTCCAACGTAAATAGCGTATTTTTTACCATTTTGATCTGCACCCTGGTCTTGAAGCTGCTCACCCTCTTTTCGGATATCAAGACCCGTACCTCCTCTACCAAAATGGCCGCCATTCAGCCGGAGCTCCAAAAGCTTCAGAAAAAATACGCCAACGATCCCCAGAAACTTCAAAAAGCCCAGTCCAAACTCATGCGGGACCGGGGCGTGAGCATGTGGGGCAGCTGCTTGCCTATGCTCATCACCATGCCCCTGTTCTTCTGCTTCCTGGCCGCTTTCCGCTTCTGGGGCTACGAGGAGACCATCCGCTTGCTGGTGGACGAAAATCCCGCCCAGCTGCTTCAGTCCTTTAAATTCCTCTGGATCAACAACATCTGGCAGCCGGATAGCGGGTTGGCCCCTGTGGTCATGACTGCCGAACAGTTCTTCAAGATCCCCAACCTGGATCGCCTCCTCTTCCTCAAGGATAACCCCGAGGTCTGGCAGAAGCTGGTGGATATGGGCATCGCCATTGCCAACGTGGATTCCGCCGGCCAAACCGTCTATACCTTCCTGAATACCGAGGCTGCCCATGCCGCCTATACCGCGGCGGTACAACCCCTCTTGGACGTGTATGCCGGCTATAACAACGGCTGGTTCATCATGCCCCTGTTGGCAGGCGGCACCAACTTCCTTTCCTCTTGGCTGATGCAGAAGGGCCAACCCAAAAATCCCCAGGCCGACGGCGCCAACAAGGTGATGATGTGGGTGTTCCCCCTGATGAGCGTTTGGTTCTGCATTACCTATAACGCTTCCTTCGCCATCTACTGGACCATCAGCAGCATGTGTATGATCATCACCAACCTGGTGTTGAATAAAAAATTCCCCCGCGGCGGCGTGGCAGTACAGGAGGCCAAAGAATGAGAAGCATCGAATCAACCGGCCGTTCCATCGATGAAGCCATCTTCCACGGCCTGCAGCAGCTGGAGATCTCCATCGACGGGGTGGAGATCGAGATCCTACAACAAGAAAGCAAAGGCATCCTGGGCATCGGGGCCCGGCCTGCCAAGGTACGCCTCACCGAGCGGGAGCCGGAAGAGGTGATCATGCCGGATTACCTCAAGGAGCCGCCCCGGCCCAACCGGGACCGGCCCCGGCGGGATCGGCCTGAGCGGCCGCGCCGGGAACGGGGCGACCGGAATGAACGGGAGGCCCGCATGGAGCGGGAAGCCCAGCTGGAGCGGGAAAACCGGGGCGAACGGCCCCTCCGCCGGGAGCGGGAGCGCAAGCCCGAGCGGCCGGAAAAGCCCGCCATCCCCTATAGCCTGGAGGCGGCCCAGGACAATCCCGGCGCCATTTTCCTCCAGGGCTTGATCCAGCACATGGGGGTGGAAGGCCAGGTCCTGGCCTATGTGGAGGAGGAAGGCATCCGCCTGTGCGTGGATACCCCCACCATGGGGGTGCTCATCGGCCACCGGGGGGAGACCCTGGACGCCATGCAGTACCTGACCAGCCTGGCGGTCAACCGGAACCGGAAGGAAGAGGGCTATACCCGGGTGACCCTGGATACGGAAGGCTACCGGGAAAAGCGGGAGGAGACCCTGGCCCGCTTAGCCCGTAAGATCGCCGGCCAGGTCAAGGCCAGCGGCCGGCCCCGGGAGCTGGAGCCCATGAACCCCTACGAGCGGCGGGTGCTCCATGCCAGCCTGCAAAACAACCCCTATGTGGTGACCCACAGCGAGGGCGAAGAGCCCAACCGCCGGGTGGTCATCTCCCCCAAGCCCCGGGAAGCCCGCAAGGAACAGCGGCCATCCAAGGAAAAGCAGCAGCGCCTGGTGGAAGAGGTGGAGACCGTGGAGATCATCCGCCCCGCCGGCGACGCAAGCGACCCAACCCAAGAGCAGGAATAACCCAAAGCCTGGGGTTGGCCCAATTCCCCAACCGCCTTATACCCTTGGGAGCGGACCCCGCTCCCTTTCCCATTCGGGCAGCCACCCAGCAGACCGGCCCAGCGGAAGCCAATGCACCCCTATGGTGTAGGCTGCCCGGCGGTAATGGTTTGCGGTCGCTGCCCGTTTCCCATATGTCCCGGCCTTGGCGGCGGCCGGGGCGGCCCGGGGGGGCGGCGGCCTTTGGCGGCCTGCGGCCGCCAAAGGGGCCGGCGGGGCCGCAGGCCCCGCCGGCAGGGCGCGCGCAGCGCGCCCGCCGCCGCCCCCCCCCGGGGAAGGCCCCGGAAACCGGAGACCTGCCGCAGGATCAAGAAAGGATGCGAACACATGCAGGATACCATCTTTGCCCTGGCCACCCCGGTGGGAGGGGCCATCGCCATTTTGCGGATCAGCGGGCCGCAAACCAAGCCGGTGCTGGAGCAGGTATTTACCGGCACGCTGAAGCACCGGTATATGGCCTACGGTTATCTGGTGGCGGACGGCCGCCGGATCGACAGCGTAATGGCCGCCTATTTCCAGGGCCCCGCCTCCTATACCGGAGAGGATATGGGGGAGGTGTATGTTCACGGAGGCCAGGCGGTGGTGAGCCGGGTGATGGAGCTGTTTGCCCATAAGGGCTTGCGCCAGGCCTTGCCCGGAGAGTTTACACGGCGGGCGTTCCTCAACGGGAAGATGGACCTGTCCTCAGCGGAGGCTGTCCAGGACCTGATCGCCGCCACGGCCCGCCGGGGGGCGGCCTCTGCCATGGAGCAGCTGCAAGGAGGGCTTCGCAAGCGGATCGAAGATCTGGAAAGCCGGCTGCTGGACGCCCTAAGCGGCATCGACGCTGCCATCGATTATCCCGAGGAGCTGGAAGAGGACGTATTTTGCGCCCTGCCGGAAACAATTTCCAGCTTAATAGGGGAGCTGGATGCCCTCATCCAGGAAGGACGGCAAAACCGGGTGCTGCGGGAAGGGGCCAAGGTGGCCATATTGGGCCTGCCCAACGCGGGGAAAAGCTCCTTGCTCAACGCCCTGTTGGGAGAAGATCGGGCCATCGTTACCGCCCAGGCGGGCACCACCCGGGATATTGTGGAAGGCACCTGTTCTATGGAAGGGGTGGCGGTGCGGCTTTTGGATACGGCGGGGATACGGGAAGCCAAGGATCTGGTGGAGCAGATCGGGGTGGAGCGGGCCTTGGCTGCGGCCCAGGATGCGGATCTGGTGCTGCTGTGCCTGGATGGGGCCGGGGAGGCAGGCCCGGGGGAGGAAGCCCTTCTTACCCAAACCCAGCATATGCCCCGGATCTGCGTGATTACCAAGCAGGATATCGCCTCCGGCCAGGCGGCCGCCGCCTTGGCGGCAAGCCACCAAATCCCAGCCTATCCTGTGTCTGCCCTTACCCGGGCAGGCTTGTCCCAGCTGGTCCAAGCCATCGCCGCCCAGGTGGCCCCTGGCGCCGGGGAAAGCGCCTTGATCACCAACGCCCGCCATGTGGAGGCTCTGGAGGACGCCCGGCAAGCCCTCCTGGCCGCAGATCCTTATGCCCCTGACCCGGATTGCTTGGCCACCGACCTGCGCAATGCCCTGGACGCCTTGGGCCGCATCACCGGCAGCACCGTGGAAGAAGCTGTGATCCAGCGGATCTTCTCCCGCTTCTGCGTGGGCAAGTAGGGGGGTGCGTGCCCGCCGGGGCTCTGCCCCTGGACCCCGTTGGGGGCTCCGCCCCTGGACCCCGTTGGGGGCTTCATGCGGGGGGCTGCCCGCCCCCCGTACCCCCCGGCCCGCTTTTGAAAAAAGCGGGGGAAAACCTGCTGGAAAACTTTTCTGGGTTTGCAACGGATTATGCTGGCCCGCCGCTCATCGGGAGCAGCGGGCTCGTTTGGTTTGCGGGAAGGCAGGGCGGGAAAGGGTGGTGGATGGATCGTTTGGACGGCGGAAAATCGCAGCGTTCCCGGGGGGGCGGCGGGCGCGCACAGCGCGCACAACGCAGGAGCGGGGCCTTTGGCCCCCCGCCCCTGCGTTGGTTTTGCGGGCCCTCCGGGCCCGCCAAACGCCGCCGCCCCCCGGCGTAACCCAACGACGCCCGCCAACCCCCTGCGCCAGCGCACCTCCGCCGGCCCTACGGTGGTTGGCCAGGCGCGCAGGAAGGTCGGGGCGTCCCTGCGGGGGCGGCGGCGTTCAGGGGCCGAGGCCAAAGGCCCCGGCCCCTGAAAATTCCAGCGGCCCGGGGGGGGGGGGGGGGGGGCCCCCCCCCCCCCACCCCCCCCGGGGGGGGGGGGGGGGCCCCCCCCCCCCGGGGGGGTTTTGGGGGGGGGGGGGGGCCCGGCCCGCCCCCCCCCCCCCCCCCCCCCCCCCCCCCCAAACCCCCCCCCCCCCGGGCCGCCCCGCGCCCCGGGGGGGGGGGCCTCCCCCCCCCCGCCGCCGCCCCCCTCCGCTAGGTTTTCCACCAACGCCAAAAAACGCAGCAAAAAGCCAGGCCTTTCGTCCAACCCAGCCCCGCCATGTCCACCACCCGGAAAAAGGTGGTAGCGATCGCGAGCCGTTGCGAAACAGCTACCCCAAGGCGACAGCAGCCTCTCCCGTCGCGGGCTACGGCCTCAGGCCGCCAACAGTCGCTGTTGCGCGGCTATCGCCGTGCGCGCAGCACCAACCGAGCAGGCGAAAGGGAGCGGGCCTTTTTCCGGGGGGCCGGGCACACGAAACGTTGGCAGGAAGGGTCGCGGCAACGCCTTCTCCCCTTTGGCAAAGCCGCTGCCCACGCCCTACGGGCAGCGGCGGCTTCATCCGCCCCGCCGCGGGCTGCTGCCGCAGGGCAGCCTCACCCCCTGTTGCGCGACGCTCGCTGCCCGCGTAGGGCCCGCGTAGGGCGGAGGGGATTAGGAGGTGGCGGTACAGGGCATGAGCTGGATGCCGGTGTAGTAGTGGGTGAGGATCTCTTGGAAGTCAGCGCCTTCCAGGGCCATGGCCCGGGCGCCGTATTGGCTCATACCCACCCCATGGCCGTAGCCGGTGGTGGTAATGGTAACGGTATCCTGGGAAAAGTCCAGGGTGAAATTGGCGCTGCGCAGATCTAAAGCCTTGCGTAGCTCCTTGCCGGATATGGAGGCGTCCCCTAGGCGAAGGCGTTCCACTTGGCCGCTGTCATAGCGGGCTTGGATCTCCATTTGGCTTTCCAGGGCGGAGGGGGAAAGATGGGCGTTGGGGAAGGTTTCGTTCAGGGTGTCGGATAATTCCTTGCAGGAAAAGGCGATGGATTCTTGATAGTGGGAGGCGTCCTGTTCGCCGGGGCTTTCCACCCCCACAAGATAGGGGAGGGCATTGGAAAAAACGTTTTGGGCGTCCTCGGTATGGCCGCCGGCGGCGCTGTGATACAGCGCCTCGATGGGTTCCCCGTCATATACGGCGATGAGCCCATGGGTTTGCGCCACCGCTTGGCGGAGCTTATCCGCATATTGCTTGGCATGGCTGCCCCAGCTTTCCGCCAGGGCCTCGGGGCTGCGGTAGCTTTGGCAGCAATGGCTGTCGGTACAGATATCCGCGCCGCCCCGGCCGCAGGGGTCCCCGCCCAGGCTGGCTATGCGCCGCACCGTATAGGTACGGGCTGCAACGGCCTGGGCTTTTAGGGCTTCCAAGGGAAAGGAGGCGGGCATTTCTCCTCCCAAGACCCCATACAAATATTCATCCAGGGACATTTCCACGGTTTTATCCTCCTCATGTAGATAAACCGTGAGGGTCAGGTCGTCTTGGCTGGAAGGCGTAAGGGAAGGGTCGGTGGCAAGCTGGCAGCCTCGGATCGCGGCCACCAGCAGGGTAAAGCATAAGATAAGCAAAAGCCCTTTCCCTAGGGCTTGCGATGAAATCCATCCATTTCTCATATTGCAAGGGTATGATAAGAACCAATGGGAAATGCATTGCAGGGCTGCGGATTTTGTTTTATACTGAAGGTGTATATGGCAATGATCCTGCAGGGGGTGGAAAAAGGGACCGTCTAGGGATCATGCAGAATAAGCAAGAATGTGAACAGACAGGAGGCGCGTCCATGGCACCGGATGCAGAAGCCCTGCGGGCCATACTCAAGCAATATATAGGGCCTGCCTATGACCGAGCATTGCGAAACACAGGGGAGCCAGAGGCGGCAAAGGAAGCCACACGCCGGGCGATGGAGCTATTGAAGCGGGCATGCATGGATGGGGTAGAGCCCACCAAGGCATTGGTCTTGCGGATCACAGACGATTGCTGCAATGAAAAGGCCTTTTTCAACCGGCAGGTGGAGGTGGAGCGGCAAAAGCTCCAGGAAGGGGACGGGGCGGAGGCTGCCCCGGAACCGGCGCCAAAGGGCAAGGCGCTCCTAGGTGGCAAGCGGTTTCAGGAGGCGGCGGAAAAGCCGGCGGAAAGCCATATAAAGGCGGCCCCGGTCAAGGCCCAGGCCAAAGCGGAACGGGCAAAGCCAAAGCCGGCTGCGGAGCCGGCCTTCAAGCAAACGCCCAATCGCCAGCGAACGGCTAAGGCCCGGGCCAGCTTACAGGAACCCGACATACCGGATTTTGTCTTAGCCCCTGGACAACGAAAGGGAGAGGCCCAGGATCAGGCCTCTGCGGGGACGGTGCTGTTGGTGATGTTCCTTTCCCTGGTGATTGTGCTGGGGGTGGTGGGCTTGGTATTGGCCCTGGCTGGAAGCGGCGTATTGCCTGACGCCAGCGGGGTATTGGAACGGATGGCCACCTGGTTCAATACCCATATTTTCCCCATGTTTTAGCTTGGGGGCGGCCTTGGAATAAGGCGGCTGCCAGCTATGGATATTCACTCAAATTTTACATCCTTTTTTTTCGGGTCTGCTATAATTATAATAATAGGTGTAGGATTCCTTGTTTCCCCTTTGAAAGGAGGCTGGTACAATGAGCGTAGCGGAATACCTGCTGGGCTGGAATCTGGCGGCGATCTTGTGTTTGGTCCTGGGCCTGGCCTGTATGATCTATGAAATGTTTACCCCTGGCATGGGCATTCCTGGTTTGCTGGGCATCATTTTCCTGACTGCCGCAGTGGTGCTGCGGGCGGATTCCCTCTTGACCGCCGGCATTACCATCCTGTTGATCCTCATCCCTTTGATCATCGCGGCGATCATCATCTTCCGCTCCTTCTCCAAGGGCGCTTTATCCCGTTCGCCCCTGGTGCTAAAGGATCAGATCCAGGGGGATTCCACTGGCCTGGGCGTGGAGGATATGCAAAAGCTGGTGGGCCGGGAAGGCGTTTCCCTGACCCCCTTGCGCCCCAGCGGCAACGGGGACTTTGACGGGGAAAAGCTGGACGTGGTCAGCGACGGCGCCTTCATCCCCCAGGGCGCCCGCATCCGCATCGTGCGGGTGGAGGGCCTTCGCATCCTGGTGAAGGCGTGCTGATATGAAAATGAAATTCTGTAAGGTGTGCGGCACCATCTATGATCCCGCCGTGGGGCCGTGCCCCCGCTGCACAGAACGGGAACTGATGGAGCAGCAGGCGGAAAGCCAGGCCTATGACGAGCACATGGCCCCTGAAGCCCAGGCGAAAGCCCGGCGCCGGGCCTGGCTCCAGATCGTCATCGGGGTGCCGGCTATGATTGGTTTGTTTTACCTGGTGTTTTATTTGGCGAAAATTCTAATGAAATAACCATAAGGAGGAAATCATGCCTGAACTCATTTTAACCCTGGTGCTGATCGTTGCCATCATTGTAGTGCTGGCGCTGTTCTTCAGCTTCGTGCCCATCGGCCTGTGGATCTCCGCCACCGCGTCCGATGTGAAGATCGGCTTGTTCCAGCTGGTGGCCATGCGCATCCGTAAAGTGGTGCCCAGCCGCATCGTGAACCCCATGATCAAAGCCACCAAGGCGGGCTTGACCATCAGCCATAATAAGCTGGAAGCCCACTACCTGGCCGGCGGTAATGTGGACCGGGTGGTCAATGCCCTGATCGCAGCCCAGCGGGCCGGCATTCCCCTGGATTTTGAACGGGCCTGCGCCATCGACCTGGCCGGCCGGGACGTGCTCAACGCCGTTCAGATGAGCGTTAACCCCAAGGTCATCGAGACCCCCATCGTGGCGGCCATCGCCAAGGATGGTATCGAATTGCGGGCCAAGGCCCGGGTCACCGTGCGGGCCAACATCGACCGTTTGGTGGGCGGCTCCGGCGAGGAGACCATCATCGCCCGGATCGGCGAAGGCATCGTGACCACGGTGGGTTCCTCCACCAGCCATAAGGACGTGCTGGAAAACCCCGACCGGATCTCCCAGACCGTCTTGAGCAAGGGCTTGGATGCGGGTACTGCCTTTGAGATCCTTTCCATCGACATCGCGGATGTGGACGTGGGCCGCAACGTAGGCGCCCAGCTCCAGATCGACCAGGCGGAAGCCGATAAGCGCATCGCCCAGGCCAAGGCCGAAGAGCGCCGCGCCATGGCCGTGGCCCAGGAGCAGGAAAACAAGGCGGAAGTCCAAGGCATGCGGGCGCGGGTCATCGAGGCCGAGGCGGAAGTGCCCCGGGCCATTGCCGCTGCATTCCGGGACGGCAAGCTGGGGGTCATGGATTATTATAACATGCAAAATATCCTTTCCGACACCCGGATGCGGGACGCCATTGCCGGCACCGAGGCCGAGCATAAGGAGCAATAACCCCGCTCCCATAAGGAGAGCCTATGGATACACTAGTCCTTTTGTTTGTGATCATTGCGGTGATCTCAAATTTAACCAAAAACAGGAAGAAAAAGGCTGAAAAGAAAAATACCTGGCGGCCAGGCGGGCAGCAGGCCCAGCCCCGTCAGGCCCAGCCCCGGCAGGCTCAGCCTCAGCGGCCTGCCGCCCAGCAGACCACCATGGGGGAGGATATCTTCCCCTGGGTCACCCCCGAGCCGCCCAAGTCCACTGCCAAACCTGCGAAGCCGGCCGTCAAGCCTACCCGCCCCGCAGAGGGCCAAAGCGCCGGCGGCAGCCTGGGCGGACCCTTTACCGAAGGCCGATCCACCCAGGGCAGCATGGTCGCCAGTTCCACCGAAGGCATGGGAACGGCGGAGGGTACTGCTTCCGCAGAGGGGGTCGGCATGGGCGGCAGCCTGGGCGGGCCCCGGCCCAAGCCCCAGGCCAACCGGCGTAGCCGGCATGTGGTCCAGCCCTTTACCGAGGGCAATCACCAGCATACGGAAAGCAGCTTGACCGGCGCCGTGGCCTGTCCGCCCTCTGCCGGCAAGGGCCTGGATGTTAAAGATATCCCCGCCTTTTCCACCAGCTCGAAACCCGTTGGGCAATATAACCTTTCCTTTGACCGGAATAGCTTGATCGCCGGTTTCCTCTACGGGGAGATCTTGGGTAAGCCCCGGAGTTTGGCGTCCCACCATGGGTACCGCCGGTAAAGGAACCCTGTTCGTCTATTTGCAAGCCGCCTTCTGGGCGGCTTGCTGGGTTTTATGTGTGGAGGGCTGCCAGCCGGGGCTCTGCCCCTGGACCCCGTTGGGGGCTTCATGCGGGGGGCTGCCCGCCCCCCTCGCAGTTCGCAAAGGTCGTTGCGCGTCGCCGCTAAAGCGGCTTCCTTCAACTCCCTTGCTCACTGGGCTTCCGCCTC
>UQRU01000023.1 GCA_900543475.1 uncultured Eubacteriales bacterium | reverse complement strand
TCCTTCGGTGGTACTGTTTCTTACTATTATTATACGCTATTTCTCGTCAAAAATCAACCATTTGTTGTGACAGAGCCATTAGTATTATTAAATAATATATATAAATATGCAAATATTAAAAATATGTGCATAGAAAAGAAGGGGACGTAAAATATGAATATATATTAGCTTTCGTTAGGGGAAAATATAAGGGAGAAATTAAAAATAATAAACAGTGAGGGAGAATAATGAATACTTCAACGTATTGCGATCCACTTCAGAAAATTGTACTTGAAACCATAGCGCGCAAACGGGGGTTCCGCATTGACGAAAGCCTTCTCGCCAACGAGAAAATGTCTATGGTAACGGTGGAGGATATCGAAAAAGCCCTCGAACAGGCCCCTACCGATGTAGACCTGCTGTTCGCAAAGGGCATGGCCTATTTTAACGGCGATTTTCAAGTTGCAATCGACGCGTTTTCCCTGGGCTTGCTGCAAGAGCCCTTCTCCACCAAGCTCCACTATATGCGGGGCCGCAAATATGTGTCCCTGGATAAATGGCCCGAAGCGGCGTCCGAGTTTTTGATGTGTATCCGCATCAATCCGGAGGATTACGGCCCCTTTGAAAACCTGGGCATCTCCTGGTTTTACCATCCCCAGCATTATTTAGGCCTCACCTACTTCTACATGAACAACCTGGAAAAGGCCGTGGAATGCTTCCGGGATTCCATGAACGTATATCTGAAAAACGGCATCGAGTTTGTCCCGGTAGAGGTGGATTGGATGTGGATGGCTTACATGAAGATGGGCCAGAAGGACAAGGCCCATGAGATCCTGCAATACACCGATGCATCCACGCCTATTGCAGAGAGCGACGTCACCTATAAACATCGGGTGCTGCTTTACAAGGGGATCCTTACGGAGCAGCAATATCTGGATCTGATCGATGATGCGGACCATCTGCATAGCATGTCGGCATATTACGCCCTGGCAAACTATTATTACTTCGAAAAGAACGATGTAAAGAAGGCGGTAGAGTTGCTGGATAAGGTGCTGGCCATTCCTACCCAGCATCATGCCTTTGCCTATAAGTTCGCCCTGCTGGATCGGGATAAATGGGCGGCCCAGCTGTAACCGATGGGGGAGAAAACAATGGACAATACCACCTATTGCGATCCGCTGCAAAAGATCATCCTGGAGACCATCGCCCAAAAGCGGGGCTTCCGCATCGACGAAAGCCTGCTGGAGCAGGAACGGATGTCCATGGTGACGGTGGAGGACATTGAAAAGGCCCTGGAAACGGAGCCCGAAAATGTGGATCTGCTGTTCGCCCGGGGTTCGGCGTACTTTAACGGGGACTTCCAGGAAGCGATCAATTCGTATTCCCTAGCCCTGCTCCAGGAGCCCTTCTCCTGTAAGCTCCATTATATGCGGGGCCGCAAATACGTTTCCCTGGATCAATGGCCGGAAGCCGCCGCGGATTTCCTCATGTGCATCCGGATCAATCCTGAGGAAAACGAGCCCTTTGAAAACCTGGGCTTATCCTGGTTTTACGGGCCGCAGCATTATCTGGGGCTGGCGTACTTCTACATGGGAGACCTGGAAATGGCGGCCAAGTATTTCCTTGACGAAATACGCCTGTACCAGAAAAACAATATCGCCTTTATCCCCGTAGAGGTGGATTGGCTTTGGATGGCCTATATGAAGATGGGCAAAAAGCAAGAAGCCCATGCGATCCTCCGGTACGTCGATGAGGATACCCCCATCCATGATTGCGATATCGTGTACAAATACCGGGTGCTGCTTTACAAGGGTGTCTATTCCGAGGAGAAATTTGTGAGCTTGATCGATGATAGCGACCATCTCCACAGCATGTCCGCCTACTATGCCCTTGCCAACTACCGCTACCATGAAAAGGGCGATGTGAAAGGGGCGGTGGAATTGCTGGACAAGGTATTAGCGATTCCCACCCACCACCATGCGTTTGCGTACAAATTTGCTCTGCTCGACAGAGACAAATGGGCCCAAGAGCTCAAAAACTAAGCAAGAAGAAAGGAAAAAAACATGGACAACACAACGTACTGCGATCCGTTGCAAAAAATCATCCTGGAGACCATCGCCAAAAAGCGCGGCTTCCGGATCGACGAAAGCCTGCTGGAGAACGAACGGGTCTCCATGGTAACCGTGGAGGATATTGAAAAGGCGTTGGAAAGCGAGCCCACCAACGTGGACCTGCTGTTTGCCCGGGGTTCAGCGTACTTTAACGGGGACTTCCAGGAAGCCATCAATTCGTATTCCTTGGGCTTGCTCCAGGAGCCTTTTTCCACCAAGCTGCGCTATATGCGCGGGCGGAAGTATGTGTCTTTGGATAAGTGGCCGGAAGCCGCCGCGGATTTCCTCATGTGCATCCGGATCAATCCCGAGGACTATGAACCCTTTGAAAACCTGGGGGTGTCCTGGTTCTATCTGCCCCAGCACTATCTGGGCCTAGCCTATTTCTACATGGGAGATCTGGAAAAGGCGGTACAGTATTTCCGCCAGGCCATGGATCTTTATATCAAGAACAAGATCGATTTCATCCCGGTAGAGGTGGATTGGATCTGGATGGCCTATATGAAGCTGGGCAAGAAGGACGAGGCCCATGAGATCCTGAAATATACCGATGAGAATACCCCTATCATCGAGTGCGACATCACCTATAAGCACCGGGTGCTCCTTTACAAGGGGGTATATTCCGAGGAGAAGTTTGTAAGCCTGATCGATGATAACGATCATCTCCACAGCATGTCCGCCTATTATGCCCTTGCCAATTACTATTACTTTGAAAAGGGCGATGTAAAACGGGCAGTAGAGCTGCTGGACAAGGTCTTAGCCATTCCCACCCAGCATCATGCCTTCGCCTACAAGTTTGCCCTGCTGGATCGGGATAAGTGGGCTGCGGAATGCAACCGGTAGCGCGATGCCCTTGGTTGCATACAAGCATATAAAAAATGGATGAAAAGGAGGTAAACAATGAAAAAAATTGCTTTGCTCATGGCCCTTTTGTTCCTGGTGGCTGCCTTTGTTGGCTGCAGCCCCGCTGCGAATGAAGAGGGTACTGCCGACAGCGGCCAGGAGGGCGCTGCCGCATCGGGGGAGGCCGGTTATAAGGACACCATTACCGTGGCCATCAATACCGACCATTATCCCGACGATCCCCATAACAATACCGGTAACCACCGGATCTTGACCATGCTGTACAACCGGCTTGTAAAGCGCAATCCTGACAACGAGATCGTGCCCGACGCGGCAGAGAGCTGGGAATGCAGCGAGGACGGCCTAACCTGGACCTTCTACCTCAAGCAGGGCATCAAATTCCACAACGGCAAGGAAATGACCGCCAACGATGTGAAGGCATCCTTTGACCGGCTCACCAACGAGGAGGACCCCCTGGCCTATACCTCCAGCTTCGCCTTTATCGAAAGCACCAACGTCATTGACGATTACACGGTGGAGATCAAGCTGAAGTATCCCGTTGCTCCCATGCTGGCCAACCTGACGGCCACCCAGGCCTCCATCATGGACGCGGACATCATTGCCGAATATGGACGGGACATCGGCACCGCGCCGGAAAACACCATTGGTACCGGCCCGTATATGATGGTGAACCGCATTACGGACCAGGAGGTCAACCTGGTTGCCAATGAAAACTATTTTGAAGGCGCCCCCCTCACCAAGAACCTGAAGTTCCTGGTTGTAAAGGAGGAAAGCTCCCGGTCCATCGCCCTGGAGACCGGCGAGGTGGATATCATCACCAGCATGTCCCCCAGCGAGACCGTGCGCTTGGACGCCCTGGACGGGTTCCACGCGGAGATCACCCCCAGCGTTGGGCAGCACAATTTCTGCTTCAACTATACCCACCCCATCATCAAGGATCCCAAGATCCGCCAGGCCATCAATTACTGCATCGACCATCAGGCCATCATTGACGCCCTGTGGAGCGAGGTGGGATACACCGCCTGCACATCCGCCCTGTCCCCCAATGTTTGGGGCTATGTGGACCTGGGCGTGATCGAGCAGGATTACGATAAAGCCAAGGAGCTGCTAGCAGAAGCCGGGTATCCCGATGGATTTACCTTCCAGGCCATTGCCAGCTCCATCT
The DNA here is from genome assembly GCA_900543475.1 of uncultured Eubacteriales bacterium. Classification (GTDB taxonomy): domain Bacteria; phylum Bacillota; class Clostridia; order Christensenellales; family CAG-138; genus Pelethousia; species Pelethousia gallinarum. Next base: position 21,437 of record UQRU01000023.1, on the reverse strand, counting down.
ATGCAAAGAACGGGGAAGTGCTGGAAATGATCGCCGAGCAGCTCAAGCCCGTTGGGATTATCGTGGACATCCAGGTGATCGATAGCACCACCTTTAGTTCCATGCAGACCCTCACCCCTGAGCAGGCGGAATTCGGCATGATCTGCTGCGGCCTTGGGCCCAGCTCCGCCGACGCCCACGAAGCCTATGCCCGCTCCTTCATCACCCCAGATAACGGCATGAACGGCTCCAACATCGGCTTCTATTCCAACGCGGAAGTGGATGCCCTGATCGAGCAAGGCGCCCAGGAGATGGACGAAGAGAAGCGGTTGGACATTTATAAGCGGATTCAGGAGATCATCTATCTGGAAGACCCCGGCGGAATCTGGGTGTATGACACCAAGAATATCAACGTCATGACGGATAATGTGGAAGGCTATGAGCTGGACATCCGCGGCATGATCAACTTCCAGAAGATGCGGATCAAGGAGTAACCGCTATCCCGTCGCACACCCAAGGCAAAACATGACTGAGGAAGGGTTGGAATCGTTTTGTTAAAATATATTTGCAAAAAGTTGGTGTTTTTAGTCGTACTGTTGCTGCTGATTTCCATCGTTGTATTTGTTGCGATCCGGCTGGTGCCCGGCGATCCGGTGGTGGCAATGCTGGGTTCGGAAGTAGCCGGCATGTCCGAAGAATACCTGGAATATGAACGGGAACGCTTGGGGCTTAATGACCCCATGTACGTCCAGTACTTCAACTATATGAAGGACCTGTTCCGGGGGGATTTGGGCGTGTCCATCCGCACGGATCAACCGGTGATTGAGATCATCCTGGATCGATATCCCGTCACCATCAAGATCGCGCTGCTCTCCATTGGGCTGGCGACCCTATTTGGGGTGATCCTGGGGATCATATCAGCGGTAAAGCATAATAGCGTGCTGGATTATATCATCAGTACAACCTCCATGCTTTCCATTTCCACCCCTTCCTTTTTCTTGGCCCTTGTTTTGCTGCTGGTGTTTGCGCTGAAGCTAAAGGTATTACCCAGCATGGGGCTATCCTCCTCCCTGCATTATGTGCTGCCCGTGGTAACCATAAGCGTTATGGAACTGGGCTATGTGGCGCGGACAACCAGAAGCTCCATGCTGGATGTAATCACCCAGGACTACATCAGGACGGCGCGGGCAAAAGGCGTGCCGGAGCGCATCGTATTCTATGTGCAGGCCCTGAAAAACGCCCTGATCCCCATCGTAACCACCACCGGCTTAAAGTTCGGTTCCCTGCTGGCGGGCTCCTCCATTGTGGAGACGGTCTTCAGCATCCAGGGCTTGGGTTCGTTGGTTGTGGAAAGCATTAGTTATCGAGATTACCCTTGCGTGCAAGGGGCTGTGTTGATGATAGCGGCCACGTTTGTGGTGGTGAATACCGTGGTGGATATCCTGTATGCGCAGATCGACCCGCGCATCCGGTATAGCTGACGCTGCAGTGGAGGATGTTATGAAGAAGGAAAAACAAGCACATGGCGTATCCTTTTTGAAACGCTTCATGAAGCGGAAAACTGCGGTTGTGGGCGCGATCATCTTGATCATTATTTTTGCCGCCGTCATATTCGGCCCCATCCTCAGCGATGTGGACCCCTTTGCACAGAATACGGATATCATGAACCAGCCCCCTACAGCGGAACACTTGCTGGGCACGGATTACCTAGGTCGGGACGTGCTGACCCGCATGATGTACGGCGGACGGATATCCCTGGGGATCAGCTTTGGCGGCGTAATTACCGGCAGCCTGATCGGAATCTTCCTGGGAGTATGCGCCGGGTATTTTGGGAAATGGGTGGATAATATCATCTCGGGCTTGATCACCGTATTGCTGTCCTTCCCCGGCTTGCTCCTTGCCATGCTGGTGGTCGCCATCCTGGGCAAGGGCACCCTCAATACCATGTTTGCGGTCATGGTCTTTAACATACCCACCATGGCCCGGGTGGTACGGGGCCTGGTGATCCAGAACAAGAACCAGGAGTATATTCAGTCCTGCAGAACCATCGGCGCATCCAATTTGCGCATCATTATCCTGCACCTGATTCCCAATTGCAGCTCGCAGATCATCGTCAATATTACGCTGAGCTTCGGTACGGCGATCCTCTCTGCATCCGGCCTGTCCTTTTTAGGCTTGGGCGTCCAGCCCCCCAATCCCGAATGGGGCGCCATGCTGAGCCAAGCCAGGACCTCGGTTATGACTTACCCCTTGGGGGTGATCATTCCAGGGCTGGCGATCATGCTGGTGGTTCTCGGCTTTAGCCTGTTGGGGGATGGGCTCCGGGATGCGTTGGATCCAAAACTTAAGAACAGGTAGGAGCAGAGCATGAGCACACCGATTCTAGAAGTAAAAGGGCTGAAAACGGTCTTTCACACGGAAGCAGGCACCGTGCACGCGGTTGACGGGCTGGACTTTACCCTGCATGAAAACGAAACCTTGGCCATCGTAGGCGAGTCGGGCTGCGGCAAAAGCGTTGCGTCCCTGTCCATCTTGCGCTTGATCGCATCCCCCCCAGGGGAGATCGTTTCCGGCCAGATCCTCTATAAAGGCCAAGACCTGCTCAAACTGACGAAAAAGGAGATGGTGGCCCTCCGGGGCAACGAAATCTCCATGATTTTCCAGGAGCCCATGACCTCCTTGAACCCAGTATTCACCATTGGATACCAGCTGATGGACCCCTTCATTTTTCATAAGAAATGCAAGAAGGAGGAGGCGGCAAAGCTGGCCCTGGAAATGCTTAAAAAGGTGGGTATCCCGTCGCCGGAAAACGTCATGCATTACTATCCCCATCAGCTTTCAGGCGGTATGCGACAACGGGTCATGATTGCCATGGCTTTGGCTTGCGAACCCAGCATTTTGATCGCGGATGAGCCCACCACTGCCCTGGACGTGACCATCCAGGCCCAGATCCTTGAGCTGATCGCAAACCTCAAGGACAAAGAAAATACCTCCGTTATCCTGATCACCCACGATTTGGGAATCGTAGCCCAGATCGCGCAAAATATCATGGTGATGTATGCCGGCCAGTGCATTGAGTATGCGCCGACCAAGACGTTGTTTGAGAACCCATTGCACCCCTATACCAGAGGGCTGCTAAAGAGCATACCAAATGTGAGCCAAAAGGTGGATATGTTGTATTCCATCAAGGGCACGGTCCCGGATTCCATTTCCTATCCCCCTGGATGCCGGTTTTACGATCGGTGCGAAGAAAACGCGCCGATGTGCCGGGAATGCGCCCAAGCATTGCTGGAGGTGGAAGCAGGACATTGGGTACGTTGCTGCAAAGTGCAAAAGGAGAACAAAGCATGAAAGGCTCCCATTTGATCGAAGTAGAAAATCTAAAGGTTTTTTATAAATTCACAAGCAAAGGGCTCAAAAAGGAGCACCGTTTAGTACAGGCGGTAAACGATGTGAGCTTCTTTGTGGAAAAGAACGAGACCTTCGGCATCGTAGGAGAATCCGGCTGCGGGAAAACAACCACGGGCAAAGCCATCTTACAGCTTGTGCAGCCCACGGCTGGCGAGATCCGCTTCAACGGGAAAAACATCCTGGACGTCCATGACAAAAAGGAGAAATTTGCATTAAAGCGCAGCATTCAGATGATCTTCCAGGACCCCTTTTCCTCGTTGGACCCGCGGTATACCATTGGTCGGTTTATCGAAGAACCCTTGATCGTGCATAAAATCGGCACCCGGAAGGAGCAGCGGGAAAAAACCCTGGAATTGATGCACGAGGTGGGGCTGCGGGAGGACCAGTACGACCGCTATCCCCATGAGCTGTCCGGCGGCCAGCGGCAGCGGGCGGGAATCGCCCGGGCGTTGACCTTAAACCCATCTGTTTTGGTATGCGACGAACCGGTTTCCGCCCTAGACGTTTCCATTCAGGCCCAGGTTTTGAATATGATGAAGGTGCTTCAGCGAAAGTATGGGCTCACATACATTTTCATTTCCCATAACCTAAGCGTGGTAAAGCACATATCCGATCGCATCGGGGTCATGTATTTGGGCAACCTGGTGGAATTGGCGGATGCGGACGAGCTGTTTGAGAACCCGCAACATCCATATACCAAGGCTTTGATCGACGCCATCCCCATCGCTGACCCCAATAAGCCTCCCATGAAGGCCAGCCTGAGCGGAGACGTGCCCAATGCCATTGATCCACCTTCCGGCTGCTGTTTCCATACCCGCTGCCCTTTGGCCCGGCCCGAATGCGCGATCAACAAACCATCCCTGCAAAAAACAAAAGAAGGCCATGAAGTGGCTTGTTTCATCCATGCAAAATAACGACTGAGGAGACGGTATATGAAAACCCTGATGCTGGACGACTTTAAAAAATACGCATCGCTCTCTGGGCTGGCGACAAATGACGACCATACTATGGTTGCCTATTTGAAGCATACGATCAACTTGGAAGACAATTGCTACGCGTCACGCCTCTGGCTTACAGATATTGCCTCAGGAAAAAATGAGGAAGTGGATTTCCATGAAAATGTCAGCTGGCTTTGCTGGCTGGAGGTGACCCGCCTGGCCTTTGCCGCGGTAAAAGATCAGGCAACCCATCTGTATTGTTACAATACCGTGGAAAAGACGGTGGCTTCCTTGGGACAGGTGGGGATGGCCGTACACCTGGAAGGCAAGGTCAACGACACAACGCTGGCGGTAACCGGCACCCGGAACCTGCAAAAGGAGACCCAAGAAGCCTATATGCAGCAGGCCGGCCTTGCACAATACAGCCATGAAGGGGAAAACTGCATCGTATTTGACGAATACCCCTTTGCCTTTAACGGGCTGGGGATCACCAATAAGCTGCGGAACACCTTGTATTTGCTGGACCTAAAAACCTGCGCCCTTAAGCAGCTTACCTTTGGCATGGTCAAAGTGGACCAGGTGGCCATCCATCCCAATGGTACGGAAATCGCCTTCAGTGGGATCGACTATACGGACTTTGCGGATTACCGGTACGGGCTGTACCGCTATAATCTGGCCGAGGATAAAACCCGGTGCGTGTTTGAACCCGGCAAGTACCACATTGCACAGATGGTCTATCTAAACGACCATAAACTGATGTTTGTTGCAGGCAAACATGAAAAAGAAGCGGCCATGCAATGCCCGGAGTTTATGCTGGTGGATCTTGCAACGGACGGGGTGACCCTGCTCTGCAACCAAGATTTAAGCGTCGGCAATTCCATCGGCTCGGATTGCCGCTATGGCTCGGGCCAGTCCCTGTGCGTAGAAGGGGAAAAGATCTACTTTATTTCCGTCATCGAGGACGCCTCCTGCATCTTAAGCTGCGACAAGCAGGGCACCCTTCAAACCGTTGTGGCAAACGGCGGCTCCATAGACATGTTCGACATTAAGGGGGATTGTATCGCCTATGTGGGCATGCATGATATGCATTTGCAGGAGGTATACCTATATGATATCCGTAAGGACCGCCGGCCTAGATGCCTGACAGGCCATAACGATGACGTGATCAAAGCCTGCCCGCCCCTTATGCCGGAAAAACTCCAGTTCCAAAACGCCAATGGGGATGAGATCCACGGGTTTGTGATAAAGCCTGCCAATTACAATGAAAATGAAAAATACCCAGCCATCCTGGATATCCATGGCGGCCCTCGGGTGGCATATGGGGCGGTTTATTTCCACGAAATGCAGCTGTGGGCCCGGATGGGATACTTCGTATTCTTCTGCAATCCCACCGGAAGCGATGGCCGGGGCAACAAATTCTGGCTTGGCGGCCGGTTCGGCACCATCGACTACGATGATTTGATGCAGTTTACGGATGTAGTGCTGGAGAAATATCCCCAGATCGATAAAAAACGCGTGGGCGTAACCGGCGGCAGCTATGGCGGGTTCATGACCAATTGGATCATCGGCCATACCAACCGGTTTGCCGCCGCCGCGTCCCAGCGATCCATCGCCAATAACGTGACCATGGAGCTGACCACGGACCTGGGGATCTTACATGCGTCCCAGCAGATCTATTCTTCCACGTTTATAGATTACCAGTATGTGTGGAATACGTCCCCCTTAAAATATGCAGGGAATGTAACTACCCCCACCCTATTTATCCATTCCAGCGAAGATTGGCGCTGCGGCCCTGCGGAGGGTTTGCAAATGTACACCGCGCTGAAGTTCCACGGGATCGAAACCCGCCTGTGCCTGTTTATGGGGGAAAACCATGAGCTGAGCAGGAGCGGCCATCCCAAGGCCCGGGTGCGCCGGCTGGCGGAAATTACAGCCTGGATGGAACAACATTTGAAGGCAACCAGGTAAGCCCGATTTCCTATATCCGGAAGGAAGGGGCACGGGAGTTCCCCAGGGTATCGAGCAGAACAAACAAGACGGGGCATACCCCAAAGGAGCGGATAACCTATGAAAGAACAAAACTATTTGGATCATCTGGTGGGGGTTTTCGGTCATCCTGTGGCGGAGAATCCTGGCGTTGTGATACAAGAGGCGGCGTTTGAAGACATGGGCCTGTCGCGGTGGCGTTTCCTCACCATCGACGTGGAGCCCCAGGACCTTGGCGCAGCCATAGAGGGGCTCAAAGCCTTTAAAATGCGGGGGATCAATTGTACCATTCCCCATAAGATCCAAGTTTTAAAGTATTTGGACCGGCTTTCCGAAAGCGCGGCCTTGATCGGCGCGGTAAACACCATCGTCAACGAGGACGGGAAGCTATATGGGGATAATACCGATGGCAAAGGTTTTATGGAAGCCTTGCGGGAAAATGGGATGCAACCCAAGGGGAAGCGGGTGGTGATCCTGGGTGCCGGCGGCGCAGCCCGGGCGATCAGCGTGGAGCTGAGCCTGGCGGGGGCAGGCCATATCACCATTGTGAACCGGCCCCAGGATATGCTGCTGGGGGATAGCTTGATGGCCCTCCTAAAAAGGATGAGGCAGGCCGCCGCCTATGTTTCTTGGGAAAAGACCTATGAGGTGCCGGCGGATACGGACATTCTGATCAACGCCACGCCTATCGGCCTGTATCCCAACGTGGATCAAATCCCCGACATTCAGCTGGATAGCATCCTGCCCAGCATGTTCGTCCAGGATGTGATCCCCAATCCGGCCATTACCCCCTTCCTGCGGGCGGCGGAGGCCCGGGGGGCAAAATGGAGCACAGGTATGGGCATGCTGGTGAACCAGGCTGCCATCAACATTGAAATGTGGACGGGGAAAAAGCCCAATAAGCAAGTGATGTACAAAGCCCTAGAAGCGGCGCTGGACTAATATCCCTGGGCGGGTCCACCCCTGCCGGATAATCGCATAGGCCGGCGGAACCCGCCCTATGCCCTTAAGTAGGGCCCCGTGGCTTTCCCAATTGCATCCGCCCCAGGAGCATACCCCAGGGATAACAGAATAAAGGCAATGGACTTACATGGTATCAAAAGTGGCTGCTGCCACTTGGGCGGTGGCAAACTCCACCGCCTCTTTTTTCGCATGCCCATAGCTGGGCTGGGAAAGAGGCTGGGGCAACGTATGCTGGGGAAATGGCTGGCAACCAAAGGGTCGGGGCAGGAAAGCTCACGGCAACGCACCCCTGTCAACCGGTGGCGCGGAAGGCAAAATGCCGGTCTGAGGTAGCTAAATTTGGCCAACGGAATTATTCAGAATTTTATACCTTTTGTAGATTGATTTGCGTTTACTTTCAAGTAGAAACAATTATAATCAAGAGCAGAAAGCAATAAGAATGCGTTCCATTTCTATAAACATAAGGGTGGGTGAAGGTCGATGAGAGAACAAGGAGCTGGGCAGGCCCCTTCTAAACGGATACAACAACTAAAAGAACGCCTTTTTTCTGAACCACGTTGCGTATCCATAGAGCAGGCGCGGATCGTGACTCGGGTATATCGGGAGCATCCGGATCTGCCGGTAAATATATTGCGGGCCAAAGCATTCGCCACCGCATTGGAGGAGATCACGCTGCGGATCGACCCGGGGGAGCTGATCGTGGGGAACCGCACGGCCGGGATCCGGGCAGGGGTCATATTTCCAGAATCCGGTTTAAAGTGGGTGGAGCAGGAAATCGAGACCCTGCCTACCCGGCCCCAAGATCGATTTGAGGTCACCCAGGAGGACATAGCGGCGTTTCGGAATGAGATCCTGCCATTTTGGCGGGGACGCACCCTGGAAGATGTACTAGAAGCCAAGATCGGCGATGAAATGCGGGCCATTGGGAAAGTGGCAAAAATCAACCAAACGGACCATGCCCAGGGGCATATTTGTCCGGATACCCCCACTTGGCTACGGCTCGGGCCCAGGGGCTTGGCGGAACAGGCCCGGAAAAAACGGGAGGAAACAGGGGACCCCCAGCGGTTTTATGAAGGCGTGCAGATGGCGATGGAGGCGGCTTGCAGGTATTTTGCCCGCTATGGGGCGTTGGCAGAAACCCTGGCCCAAAGCCCGGACTATGACGCGGCAGAGCTGCTGGAGATTGCCCGCATCTGTAAAAAACTTGCAGTCGCACCTCCGGATACCTTCCATGAGGCGCTGCAAAGCGCCTGGATGCTCTTGGTGCTGTTGCAGATGGAATCCAACGCCTCCTCCTTCTCCCCCGGCAGGATGGACCAGTATCTGTATCCCTATTACCAGCGGGACAAAGGGGCGGGACGCTTAGACGACGCCATGGCGCTGGAATTGATTGAAGGGCTATTCATCAAGTTTAACCATATCGTTTACTTGCGTAGCGCAGGAAGCGCCAAGTATTTCGCCGGCTTTCCCATCGGCTTCAATGTGGCCATAGGGGGCCAAAATTCAGATGGGCAGGACGCCTCCAATGCATTGTCCTATCTGTTCCTAACCGCCCAGGAGCAGTTGGGGCTGCCCCAGCCCAACCTTTCCGCCCGGGTGCACGCAAATTCCCCGGCGCCCTTTTTGCGCCGCTGTGCCCAGGTGATCGGCAAAGGGAGCGGTATGCCCCAGCTGTTCAACGACGAGGCGGTGATCCCCGCCCTGATGGAAAAAGGCATTTCCCAAGAAGACGCCAGGAATTACGCCATCGTGGGCTGTGTAGAGCTATCCACCATGGGGAATAGCCTTGGGTGGAGCGATGCGGCCATGTTCAATTTGGTAAAAGCCTTGGAGCTGGCCTTAAACGACGGGAAATGTATGCTTAGCGGGATACAGATGGGAGCCCACACCGGCACCCTGGCGGATCACGCCACCTATGAGGATGTGGAACGGGCCTTCGCCACCCAAATCGATTATTTCTTTGGGCGAATGCTGACCTGCTGCGATGTGGTGGAAAAGGCCCATGGTATGCTGTTGCCTTCCCCTTTCCTATCCGGCGTGATTCGAGACTGCCTGGAAAAGGGGTTGGACGTTACCCTGGGCGGGGCCCACTATAACCTATCCGGCATCCAGGCGATCCAGTGCGCCAATGTGGCGGACAGCCTGGCGGCGTTAAAGGCGCTGGTTTATGACGAAGCGCGGGTGGATAGAAACGAGCTATATGCGGCCTTATGTAACGATTTTGCAGGGCAAGAGGTCATGCGACAGACCCTGCTGAACCGGGCGCCAAAGTACGGCAACGACGTGGCCTGGGTGGATGAGATCGCCCATAAGTGGGTGCGGCTTTTCGCAGACAAGCTAAAGGGGCATACCAACGCCCGGGGCGGCATTTATCACGCGGGATTGTATACGGTTTCCGCCCATGTGCCCATGGGGCAAAATGTAGGCGCTACCCCGGACGGACGCCACGCCAAGGCCCCCTTGGCGGACGGCGGCATGTCCGCGGTATACGGCCGGGATCTGCAAGGCCCCACCGCCTTGCTCAAATCCGTTTCCCGAGTGGATTCCAAGCTGGGTAGTAACGGCACCCTTCTAAATATGAAGTTCTTGCCTCAACTTTTCCAGCGGGACGAAGGCATTTGCAAATTCGTTTCCTTCATCCAGGCGTTTATACGCCTGCGTATCTCCCATGTACAGTTCAACGTGGTCAACCGGGAGGACCTGCTCTGCGCCCAGGCTGACCCAGAAGCCTTTCGGAGCTTGACCGTACGGGTGGCGGGCTATACCGCCTATTTTACGGAGCTGGCCAGGGATCTACAAAATGAGATCATTGCAAGAACTAGTTACGGGGATGTATGATAAAGGCGAATATTTTTGATATCAAGCGCTTCGGCATCCAGGATGGAGCGGGGATTCGGACGGTGGTCTTTCTAAAAGGATGCCCCCTGCGCTGCAAGTGGTGCCAAAATCCGGAGGGGTTTTCCAAAGAGATACGGATCTGGGCCCGGGGCAAGCAATGCATCGGGTGCGACAGCTGTATACAAAGCTGCCCAAACCAGGCCATTCACAGGGATCCTAAAGGCTTGGTCATAAACCCGGCCCAATGCGATCTGTGCGGCAAGTGCGAAGCAGTATGCCCCACCATGACCCTCCAGCGGGACGGGCGTCCCATGGATGTGGCAGAGACCATGGCACGGATTTTGGATGACCGTATGTTCTATGGTACGGAAGGCGGGGTCACCCTTTCCGGCGGGGAATGCACCGCGTCGCCGGAATTTTCTCTGGCGCTACTGGAAGCGTGCCGGCAAGCGGGGCTCCATACCGCCATCGAAACCTGTATGCATGCGCCGCCCTCCATTATGGACGCCTTTTCCCAGGCAGCCGACGCCATTATCGGCGACATCAAGATTCTGGACCCCCGCCGGCATAAAGGGGCGACGGGGGTGGACAACAGCCTGATCCTGCATAATTTTGAACGGCTGGCCCGCCGGGCTTCATCGCTGCTGATCCGAATCCCTTTGATCCCGGGGTATACGGCGGACACGGAAAATGTGACGGCCATTGCCGCGTATGTGGCCAAGGTAAACCGGGCGGTCCCCCTGGAGCTGATCAACTTCAATCCCTTGTGTATCAGCAAATATGAGACCCTGCGCCAGGACTATATCCCCACAGACGGCAAACCCTTGCCGCCGGCGGAAATGGCCCGGTTCGCTGCAATCGTGAAAGCCCAGGGGTTACAAGTACAATATTGAGGGGAGGAACCTATGTACGATACCAACGCGTTTTTGAATACCGCGACCCATGGCGGCAGCGTCTATATGCATACGGTGCGGGCGGCCTATGATAACATAGGCGTTCCCTGCTACCTGTCGCTGGATTTGGCCAATGGCCATACCCGGACGTTTCGGGTGTGCTTGCCCCAGCCGGGCTCCCGGGAGGAGGCGCAATTCATCCGGGATTACTTCTATGCCCGGATATATAATATCCTTTCCATCCTGGGGGGCGCGGGGATGCGGGTCTATCCCGGGGAAAGGGCGTTTGCCCGGGAATTGGCCGGGAGCTTGCCCCGGGTTTTCGGCATTGGGTTGGCGAAGGAAGCCCGCCAGGGTTATGCCAAGTGCGTCAATGTGGCCGACCGGATGAACCGGGCTTTGGGAGCGCCGGCCTTCTCCTTTCAGATCGTGGAGGGGAAAGCGCCGGACCTGGGCCCGGTAGGGGATTGCCCTCCAGGGGATATCGTACAAGATCTGCGTACAGCCGCCAGCAAAGCCATGGACGGCCTATTTTGCGGCATTGACATCGGGGGTACGGATATTAAGCTGGTGGGGGTACGCAATGGGAAGATCCACCACATCAAAGAATACGATTGGAACCCTGCAGGGTTCCCCACGATCGACCCGATCCTGCAGACCGTATGCCTGCTCGTTGGCGCTTCCCGGGCGCTGCTGTCCATGCCGGAGCATCCCAGCGAGGCGCAGCGTTTGCTTGCAGGGCGGATCTTGGACAAGGGGACGCCTATCCAAGAGCTGGGGACGGCCCTGGCGGCGTTTGAAGCTAGCCTTGGGAAGATAGCGCCATTGCAAGGCATAGGGGTCAGCTTTCCAGACGTTGTGGTGCGGGATCGGATCGTAGGGGGCGAGACCCACAAAACCAAGGGCGTCCGGGAACACGCGGCGGACTATGAACGGGAATTTGCCCGGCTTACCCGATTGGATCTGGAGCTGGGGAAGCTATGCGCCCCAAACGGCAGGGTGCATATCACCAACGACGGCCATATTTCCGCCTATACCGCCGCGGTGGAGCTGGCCCATTCCCCCCAATGGGAAATGGTGCGGGATGGGATATTTGCCCACTCCCTGGGGACGGAGCTGGGAACCGGGTGGATCGATGAATCCGGCAAGGTCCCGGAATTTCCTCTGGAAGTGTACAATTGTATCATAGACCTGGGGAATTTCCCGGCCAAGGCCTTGCCCGCCCAGGATGTGCGCAGCATCAACAATTTTAACACCGGGCTTTCCGGCACCTTGCAGCGCTATGCAGGTCAAAGCGGGGCCTTCCGCTTGGCGGAAGCCTACTACCGCGCCCACGCGCCCCAAGCATATCAGCGGCTATTGGAACTGGGGCTGCTGCGGTGGGAAACCCCGGAACGCTTGACGGTGGCGGTGGAACCCAAGGATATGCGGAAGGCCTTCTTGGAGCACCTGATGGGTCAAGCGGAAGCCGGTATGCCCCAGGCGGAGGAGATCTTCCGGACCATTGGGGAATATCTGGCGGCGACCTGGCTGGAGACGGAAACGGTTTTGGCCCCCGCCGCCAAATCCCGGGTGCTGTTTGGCCGGTTTGTAAAAAGGAACCGTTGCTTTCAGCTGATGCAGGAGGGCGCAAAGCGGATCTGCCCCCAACTACAGCTGATCGCTGCGGATGACGAGCTGGCCTTTACGCCCCTGATGCAGCAGCTGCGGGCCCATCCAAACTACAGCGTGGCCCAGTTTGGCCAAGCGGTGGGCGCGGTGTATTTTGCGGCGGCAATGCTATAAGGGCCAGAATCAAAAAGGGCAACATCGTTTAAAAGGGCGGCTTGTGCCGCCTTTTTAAATGGATGGAAAAGGCCGGAAGGACCCTTGAAAGGCGGCCCTGCCGCCTGCTGCTATTTTCCCGCAAAGGGGCCCACGCCTCTTTCAACCGCATATAGGGCAGGCCCCGTGCGAGCCCGGCAGGGGAGAGCTGGGGCGAGCGGGGAATGGACGGAGAATTGCCAGGGCGATGGATGGATATTCATCAAACGGAACTGGAAAAGTTCAGGAAATTAGTATAGCGGGGCCATACGTTGGGGAACGCCCGGCGAGGGTTCATGGGGCTGCGTGGGCGCGGCTTTACAAATGGAAGAAAATGCCGTATGCTGGAAAAAAGGGGGTGCGCCATGGAGGACCGAAAAACCAAAAAACGCCTGCGGGTCCACGCTGGCGGCGTGTTTTTGCTGGTGCTGGCGGCAGCCCTGTTGTTGACCTGGTATATGGAGCGGACCGCTTTGGAGCAGGAGCGGGACCGGATGAACCATATCGCCCAGTCCGTGGGATCGGAGACCTATGAGACCCTCCTGTCCGAAATGGGCAAGACCCGGGTGCTGGAAGCCTATTTGATCCAGACCGGCGGCTCCTACGAAGGCTTTGAAAAGGTGGCGCCCATCCTGTTGGAGGAGGCTTTCGTGCGGAACGTGCTGTTTGCTCCCGGCGGCGTGGTGGAGGCGGTATATCCTCTGGCGGGGAATGAAAACGCCGTGGGCCTCAACATGAACGAGGAAGGGGCGGGGAACCTGGAAGCCCAGGCCGCCATGGAAAAAGGCGAATTGTATATGGCCGGTCCTTTCCCGCTCATCCAGGGGGGCATGGGCATTGCCGGGCGGCTGCCGGTATACTTGACGGATGCGTCGGGCCAACGCAGCTTCTGGGGCATCGTCTCCGTAACGCTGGATTTTCCGGCGGTGCTATCCGGCAGCCCGGTGGAGCGGGTGGCCAGCCAAGGGTTTGCCTGCGAGGTGTGGCGGATCAACCCGGATACCGGCCAGCGCCAGACCATCCTCATGTCGGAGACCCCGCCCCGTTCCAGTTGGGGAACGGTTTCCTTTGAACAGGAGATGTTCAACGCCGATTGGACCATTACCCTATCGCCCCTTGTGGCCTGGTATGCCCGGCCCAGTCTGTGGATCTATTTGGCCATTGGGTTGCTGCTGAGCGGACTGGCAGCGGCAGGCACCTACAACCTGGAACGGGTACGCCTCATGCAAGCCGAGGCTGCGCAACGCGCCATTCTTCAGCTGCAAACCCAGTTGGAGCATGAGCAGACCGATATGCTCCTAAGCCAGATCCGCTCCCATTTCTTTTACCATACCCTCAATTCCCTTCAGGCCCTTATCGTCCTGCGGCCGGAGGAAGCCTATAAAATGGCCGGGGATTTTTCCCGCTACCTGCGCTTTACCCTGGACGCCTCCACGGCGGCTGGGGGCATGGGCTCCTTTAAGGAGGAACTCCGGGCGGTGCGGGCCTATGCGGATATCAACCAGGCCCAGCTGGGGGAGCGGCTCAACATGGTGTATCATGTGCCGGATGTGGATTTCCCCCTGCCGGTATTGACCATCCAGCCGGTGGTGGAAAACGCCATCCTCCACGGCATCAAGCCCAAGGTGGGAGGCGGCACGGTGACCCTATCCCTGGAGGAGGCGGACACCCACTGGCGGGTCATGGTGACCGATGATGGGGTGGGCTTTGATCCCGCGACCGCCGTGGCGGACGGCGCCATTGGCCTGGGGAACGTACGCCGGCGGTTAAGCCGCTTTCCCGGCTGCGGCATCTATATCCAAAGCGCCCCCGGCCAGGGGACAAGGGTGGTGCTTACCTACCGGAAAGAGCCGCCAAAGGGCGGGACGCCTATATAGCCTTATCCCATCCCGGGAACCCAGCGCGGCCGGCTTGCCTAAGAGAACCGGGGGCGCCATGGATATTCCTGAAAAAGTTGGAAGGTTTTGCAAAAAAACCAGGGCGAAGCGTACGGTTTCCGTACGCTTCTGTTGCTATACTATATATATGAAAGAGAGGTAACGCGCCTTGAAGACCATTTTGGTGGATGACATGCTGTTGGACCTACAGCTGTTTGAGCTCAAATGCGCGGATATGCCAGATTTCGAGATCGTAGGAAAATTCACAAATCCAGACCAGGCCATCGCCTATGCGGCAGGCCATGTGGTTGACTTCGCCCTGTTGGATATTGATATGCCAGGCATGAACGGCATGGAACTGGCCCAGCGCCTTAGACAGATCCGGCGGGATATCATCATCGTATTCGCCACAGCCCATCCCAAATTTGCTGTAGACGCCTTGCGCATGAAGGCGGATTATATGATTTTCAAGCCCTTTGACCGGGAAGACATCGCCGATGTGATGGAGCGCGCTAAGCTCCTGCGCCGGCGGCAGAACAAACGGTTTTTCTTCCGCACCTTTGGGGCCTTTGATATGCTGGTGGACGGGGAACCCGTCCGGTTCCGTTCCGCCAAGGCCAAGGAGCTGATGGCCCTGTGCCTATACCGGCAGGGTTGCCCGGCTTCCATCCATGAGATCGTGGAATGCATGTGGGGGGAAGAGACCGCCGGCGCAGACAGCACCGGCTACCGGCGTACCATCAAGGAGCTGACGGATACCCTGCGGGATTACGCCGCCGAGGAGCTGCTCCTGCGGGCCCGGGGCAGCTTGCAGCTGCGGCTGGAGCTGGTGGATTCGGATTATCAGCGGTTCCTAGACGGAGATCCAGACGCCATTTGCCAGTTTCAGGGCAGCTTCCTGCGCCAGTATTCCTGGGCGGAGCCCATGGTCTATACCCTGTTGGAGAAAAAGCAGCTGATGCTCGCCCGCCTATCCCGGCGGGGCGAAAGCCAATAAAGGAGGGATGGAAGTTGGATGAATTTCTGAGAATGGAGCATGTCAGCAAACGGTTTGGCGACTTCTATGCCAACAAGGACATCGATTTTTCCGTGCGGCGGGGAGAGGTCCACACCCTGCTGGGGGAAAACGGCGCTGGCAAATCCACCCTGATGAACGTCCTGATCGGGCTGTACCAGCCCACGGAGGGCACCATTTACCTGGATGGGAAAAAGGTGCGCATCGATTCCCCGGCCCAGGCCGTGAAGCTGGGCATCGGCATGGTGCATCAGCACTTCATGCTGGTGGAGGCCATGACGGTATTTGAAAACATCATCCTGGGGGATCGGAACACCAAGGGGGTCTTTATCGACCGGGAAGCCCGTAAAAAGGAGATCCAAGATCTATCCGCCCGGTATGGGTTGGATGTGGAACTGGATAAGCCCATTACGGAAATTTCCGTGGGCGCCCAGCAGCGCGTAGAAATTCTCAAGGCCTTATATCATGGGGCGGAGCTGTTGATCCTGGACGAACCCTCCGCCGCCTTGACGGACATAGAGGTGGAAGGCTTGTTTGCCATCATGCGCAAGCTCACCGGCGAGGGCAAAAGCATCATCTTCATCAGCCATAAGATGCGGGAAGTGTTGCGGATCTCCGACCGGATCACCATCCTGCGGGCAGGGCAAACGGTCCGAACGGTAAACCGGGAGGAGACCACCGGCGAGGAACTGGCCAACCTGATGATCGGCCGGGAGTTGACCCCCTCCCATTATGAAAAGATCACCGCCCCCGGGGAGCCGGTGGTATCCCTGGAAAAGGTGGATTACCATAAGGAATCCAAACACAACGGCCTTTCGGGGGTATCCCTGAGCGTAGGCCGGGGGGAGATCGTAGGCATCGCCGGGGTGGATGGCAATGGCCAGAGCCAGTTGGCCCAGGTGGTGACCGGGGTATTGACCCCGGATGCAGGGCGGGTGGATCTAAAAGGGTCCCGGGTGGCCCAGTTTACCCCCAATGGCTTTATTTTGGAGAGCGTCTCCCATATTCCAGAAGATCGAAATAAAATGGGCCTGATCGGCGACATGTCCGTGCAGGAGAACATCGTCCTCAAGTCGACCGATACCCCACAATTCTCTTCCGCCCGGGGCTTCCGGCTGAAAAAACGGGCCATTCGGGATTACGCAGAGCAAATGCGAAAGAAATACGACATCCGCTGTACCTCTGTGGAGCAGGAGGCTAGGAACCTTTCCGGCGGCAACCAGCAAAAGGTGATTTTAGCCCGGGAGTTGGAGGGCCAGCCGGATCTGTTGGTGGCGGTGCATCCTACCCGGGGCCTGGATATCGGCGCGGCCCGGTTTGTCCACGATACCATGATCCAAGCCCGGGAAAAAGGCTGCGGGGTGTTGCTGATCTCCGCAGACTTTGACGAGATCCTGGAGGTTTCCGACCGGATCGTGGTGATGTTTGAAGGACAGGTGATGGGGGTGTTCTCCGGCAAGGAGCCGCCCATTCAAGAGATCAGCCTGGCCATGGCCGGCAAGTAAGGAGGGAGACACAGATATGAAAGACAGCAATAAGCTCATCAGCGTGCTGGTGCCGGTGGTCTCCGTGCTGCTGGCATTCGCCATCGGCTGCGTGGTGATGGCGGCCCTGGGGGCCAACCCCTTGGTGGCGCTCCAATCCCTATGGACCGGCGCCTTTGGTAACCTGCGTAACCTGGGCACCACCTTGGCCCGGGCCACGCCCTTGATCTTCACCGGGCTTTGCGCCTGCTTCGCCTACCGGTGCGGGGTATTCAACCTGGGAGGCGAGGGACAGTTCATCGTCGGGTCCGTGGCCTGCTGCTATGTGGCCACCCAAAGCGGCATCGAGGGCTTTCCTGCCATCGTGCTGTGCTTGCTGGCGGGCATAGTGGCCGGCGGCCTTTGGGCGCTGATCCCCGGGGTCTTGAAGGTTTACAGGGGCCAAAACGAGATGATCATCTCCATCATGCTCAACTATGTGGCTACCCTGTTTATGGGGGTGGTGTACACCAACTGGCTCCGGGAGGGCAGCGTACCCCAGACCATGTCCGTACCCGACGCCACCAAGCTCAGCCGCCTATTCGGCCTAAGGGCCACCACCGCCTTTGTGATCGCCATTGTGGTGGGCCTACTGGTGTACTACTTCCTGTTCTACACCTCCAAGGGCTTCCAGCTCCGGGCGGTGGGCTTGAATATGACCGCGGCGGAATTCAACGGCTTTGCGGTGAAAAAGTATATCCTCTTTAGCTTCGTGGTGTCGGGGGTCATCGCAGGCCTGGGAGGCAGCGCAGAGCTGCTGGGCACCCAGTACCGGCTGATCAACGGCTTTGCTTCCGGCTATGGCTTCGACGGGGTGGCTATGGCCTTGATCGCCCAGCTGCATCCCCTGGCAACCATTCTGGTGGCCATCTTCTTTGCCGCCTTGCGGGTGGGGTCCACCACCATGCAGGCAGCCACCGGGGTGCCTACCAGCGTATCCGATATTATCCAGGCCCTGGTCATCGTGTTTACCGTAGCAGGCCTGGCCATGGTGAAGCTGCCTCAGTTCAAGGCGGCGATCAACCGCCTCTTCGGCGGAAAGGAGGCCATTGCGTCATGAGTTGGGAATTCATTTCGAACCTGCTGCTGGCCAGCATCCGAATGGCCACGCCCCTGATCTTCCTGTCCCTAGCGGAGCTGTATTCCCAGCGGGCGGGCTTGGTACACATCGGCCTGGAAGGCCTGGCGGCCATTGGCTCCCTGGTGGGCTTTATGGTGAGCCTGATCACCGGCAGCCCCATGCTGGGGGTGTTGGCAGGCGCGTTGGTGGGCATCTTGGTGAACATGGTGTTTGCCTACGCCACCGTGTCCCTGTGCGCGGAGCAGATCGTTTACGGCATGGCCATCAACATCTTCGCCCCCGCACTGGCAGCCTTCATCTACCGGGTCTACTTTGGCGCAGGCAGTACCTTGGTCCAGGTGACCCTGATGAATAACCTGTCCACGACCCTGGGCATCACCTCCGATAATTTCCTGGTGAAACTCCTGCTGGATCAGACGCCTATGGTATACCTTGCCTATGCCCTGGTCATTTTTACCGCCATCTATTTCAATAAGACCAAGTCCGGCCTGAACTACAAGGCCGTGGGGGAATATCCTAAGGCGGCGGCTACCCTGGGCATCAACGTGATCGGGGTGAAATATTTGGCTTGCATCATCTGCGGGGCGTTGGCCGGCATGGGCGGGGCATTCCTGACCACCTGCTATTCCAATACCTACGTGGACGGCAACGTGGCGGGCCGCGGCTTTATCGCCTTGGCGGCGGTGATCTTTGGCCGGTGGACCGGCGGCGGGGTGTTGCTGGCATGCCTGTTCTTCGGCTTCTGCGATGCATTGCAGATCCGGCTCCAGGTGGGGAGCTTCGGCGTCCCCTACCAGTTTTTCCAGATGATCCCCTATATTGCCACGGTGGTGGTGTTGGCCCTGATCGGCATGAAGAAGGCCGGGCCCAAGGGCGCGGGGAAACCCTATCTCCGAGAGGAACGCTAAGAATAACCGCCGTACAAACGGCTGTTAGAGATACAAGTGACCCACGGACCATCCAATACGGATAACAAGAAATGGAGGAAAAAACGATGAAAAAACTGTTGGCACTACTCCTATCCCTGGTCATGATCCTGTCCCTGGCTGCATGCAGCAGCGGCGCCGAAGAAACGGTCGCCGAAGAACCCGCCGCACAAACGGAAGCATCTGGTGAAGAGGCTGCCGAACCCGCCGAAGAATCCGCTGCCGAACCCGCGGAAGAAGGAAAAGAGTATAAGGTAGCCATGATCTGCGACTCCAGCATTTCCGACGGCGGATGGGGCATGTCCTGCTACAACGCCATGGTGGATGCGGCTGCGCAATATGGCTGGACCACCGAGGTCTCCGACATGATCGCCCAATCTGCCTACTATGAGACCATCGTCACCTATTGCGACCTGGGCTACGATCTGATCTACGCCCCGGGCAACCAGTACACCGACGCGGTGCTCCAGGCTGCCGAGGAGTATCCGGAAGTAGCCTTCGCCCTGCTTAACGGCGGCACCGGCACTCCGGAGCAGGCCGTCAACGGCAACGTGACTTCCTTGCTGCCCGACGCCCAGCAGGTAGGCTGGATCGCCGGCGCCCTGGCGGGCCTGATGACCGAGAGCGGCACCATCGCCTTCATCGGCGGCATGGAGCTGGACACCACCGTGGGCAAGTACAACGGCTATTCTGAAGCCGCCGCCTATGTGGGCGAGCAGGCTGGCAAGACGGTTTCCACCCTGGATATCGTATACTCCGGCGACTTCTCCGCCTCCGATAAGGGCATCGAATTTGCCAAGGCCATGATCGACCAGGGTGCGGACGTATTCTTCGGCGATGCTTCCGCTGTGGACTCCGGCGCCCGCCAGGCCATTGACGAGGCCAATGCGGCCAGCGGCTCCGTGAAGATCTATGACATCGCCCAGCCCTCCGACCTGTTGGGCCAGAACGAGTGCATCATCTGCAGCCAGGTCACGGATAACGCCTCTTTGGTGGGCCTGTGCATGGAGGCTGTGGAGAACGGCACCTTTGGCGGCGAAGTCATTTACGGCACCCTGCAGAACGGGGTTCTGTCCGCCGGCGCCCTGAGCGACCTGGTACCTGCAGAGATCCAGGAGCAGTATCTGGCCTACATCGACCAGATGACCCAGGGCACCTTCATGCAATAAGCCCCGCATATCCCAAAGCAAGCTGCCCGTTGGCCGGAAGGCTAACGGGACAGAAGGCCGGCGGTTTCACCGCCGGCCTTTTTGTTGGCGCGCTTTTTGTATGGGATCATATACAAGCAAAGACGCAAATGAACATTGCGAAAACAATGGTTCGGCCATATCCCTAAGCCGCCTGCCGGATCACATTTCCTTGTGGTATTTGTTCAGGTAAAAGATGAAGTAGCCGATTACCGCCAGGTATGCCCCCGTCAGGATAAGGATGGCCATAAGGGGGAGCTTCATGAGGGAAAGGGCCAACAACGCGGCGCTAAAAATGTAGAGCATGGCGTCAAAGGCCTTGGCCTTGGCCCGGTTGGAAAGGGCGATGTTGCGCTCGTCGTTTTGTTCAATGGCAATCTGCTTTTGCAGTTGAGGATTATCCCGCGTGATCTTTCGGTTTACAACGCCGCTGATGCCGCTCCCCAGGGCCCCGCAGCCAAGGCCGATGCAGACATAGGGCAGCGCAACCAGCGCCCCCTGGCGGGCGGGGGCCCACTTCAGCGCCAGCAGCCCGGCCGCAAGCAAAAGCAAGCCGGTTCCAAGGGCCAGCCAATTCAAATTCCTAGGTTTCACGATTCCGCCTCCTCATAGATAAAAATATCCTCGATTGGCATCCCGAAATACCGGGCAATTTTGAATGCCAGCAGAATGGATGGATTGTACCGCCCATTTTCCAGCGACCCAATGGTTTGCCTGGATACTTCCAGGGCCTCTGCCAGCTCCTCCTGCTTGATGCCGCGGCTTTTCCGCAGCTGCTCTAACCGGTTCTTCAACCCCATCCTCCTCTCGATGGAAAGGAAACTTTCCATCGCAAGGATAGCATATGCTCATTGTTATGTCAAGCACGCTTTCCATTTCGCAAAAAAATATTTGAAAAGCGCAAAAAAGGGCTTTACAAAATCGAGAATAAGTATTATTATTAGATCAAGGAAAAACGAGGGAGGAAATGAAAATGAAAAAGTTTGTGTGCTCTATCTGCGGTTATGTGCATGAAGG
>UQRU01000022.1 GCA_900543475.1 uncultured Eubacteriales bacterium | reverse complement strand
GGCCGCGCCGTAGGCGCAAGGGAGCTATGAAAACCTCGAAAAAGTGGCGCAAGCCACTTTTTCGACAGCCTGAGCCCCTGCCGCCGGGCGGCAGGGGCAGAATGGACCCGGATCAATCTTTGGGCAGAATGGTCTCGTTGCAGTTGGGGCAGATCAGGTCGTCGCCCTGGAGCATCTCCTGGTCGAAATACACCGTTTCGCCGCAATGGGGACATTCCACTTCCACGAAATCCTCATCGTCAAAGTAGTCTTCGTCCTCGTCATCCTCCTCATCCTCGAACACATAGTCCTCGATGGTATCCAGCTCTTCGTAGATATCGTCGATGCACTCGTCCAGCTCTTGGAGGGAAAGCTCATTATCATCCAAAGACGCGGCCATTTCATCCATGGTCTCGATCATCAGCTTGAGCAGCTTGCCCTGGTTGTCCCCGCCGATCTCCATGCCTTCGGCAAGGCCCCTAAGATACGCCACTTTTTCTTTCATGTAACCCATAATATACCTCCTAACATGGTCGTTGGGTTGGGTAGAGGGCCGCTAGAGCCGTCTACAGGGAAGTATGCCCTTATACGCGCTCCATGTATTCGCCGGTGCGGGTATCTACCCGGATCTTGTCCCCCTCGTTTACGAACAGGGGCACCATAACCCGGGCGCCGGTCTCCAGGGTGGCGGGCTTGTTGGCCCCGGTGGCGGTATCGCCCCGGACGCCGGGCTCGCACTCGGTGATGGTCAGCTCCACAAAGTTGGGGGCTTCCACGGAGAAGGGATTGCCCTTGAAGAACCGCACGGTCACGTTCATGTTTTCCACGATGTAGTTGATGGCGTCCTCCACCTGGTCGTGGTTCAGGGGCAGCTGCTCATAGGTTTCGGTATCCATGAAGTAATACAGTTCGCCATCGTTATACAGATATTGCATCTCCTTGGTCTCGATGTGGGCCTTGGGATATTTGTCGCTGGGGTTAAAGGTGCGCTCCAGCACGGCGCCGGTCATGACGTTCTTGAGCTTGGTGCGCACGAAGGCCGCGCCCTTGCCGGGCTTCACATGCTGGAAATCCACCACGCTCCACACGTTGCCGTCGATCTCAACGGTGATGCCTTTGCGAAAATCGCCTGCCATAATCATAGGGGATGTACCTCCAAAAAATATTTCGTATTTGCATATCAGCCCCCGGGCATGGGCGGCGATACAACGTTACCACTCATTATATTACCACAGCCCCATGGGGGAGGACAAGCTATTTTTCCCCGTTTTTGGCTGCCTGGTACATCCGGCGCAGGGCCAGGGCGTCCTCGGCCTGGGTGCCTCTGGATTCGCAGATCACCACCGGGGAATAATCCCGGGCCGCCAGCTCCAGGGCCAGGGGGTAAAATTCCGGCCCGTACTGGGTATCCGCCAGGGTATGGTGCATCTTTTCCCCGCCGGCGGTATACTCCATGCGGGAAAAATGGATGTGCAGGGTGCGGGCCCGTTCCATGCCCAGGCGAGCTTCCAGGGCATCCAAGATGGCCGCATAATCCCCCCGGCCTTGGATGGCCCCCAGCCCCCGGCAATGGAGGTGGCCGAAATCCACCGCCGGCCAGATCCGGGGGTCCACCCGGCACAGGGCCAGCACTTCCTCCAGGCTGCCCAGCTGGTTGATCTTACCCATGGTCTCCGCACATAGGGTGACGGTATCCAGCAGGCCCTCCTGGTCCAGCGCCGCCAGGATATCCGCCAGCAGGCCGCAGGCCCGGGCAAGGGCTTCCCCCCGGTCTCCCCGGGCGGAGCCGGGATGGAATACCGCCCGCGACGCGCCCATGGCCCGGGCGGCCAGCAGCCCATCCCGAAAATATTGTAGGTTTTTCTCCTGTTTTTCCGGCTCCTGCACCGCCAGGTTAATAAAATAAGGAAGATGGACGCTCAGGGCGATCCCCGCAGCCTGGGCGGCTTCCCGGATGGCCTGGGCGGTCTCCTGGCCCATGCGCACCCCCCGGCCAAAGGAATATTCCAACGCGTCCAGGCCCATGGCCTGTAGATAGGCCGGGGCGTCGGCGGTGCGCTTGTAGCCGGCGGCGTAAAAGCTGTCGCTATTGCCCGCCGGGCCGAATCGGATGGAGGTAGGGTTCATAACGGCTCCTGAAAATGGATTGGGTGGCAAAAGCTTGCCGCCAGGTTTTATGATAGTACGCCTGGGCAAAACAGGCAAGAGATTGGAAAAAATGTAAATATTTATGCTTATTTGACAACTAGAAAAAGAATAAAAAAGAAAATAACGCCAGGAATATAAAAAAACATCCTTTGTCAAAAAGGCTATTGCACAAATAGACGGTTTCGGATAAAATTATACTAATGAATAGGGGCGTTCCTCTATTCCCTCCAATCTTCCTATCCCCCATGGGAAGATACTGGTCAAAATCCTTATGGAAAAGGGCGGTTCGCCGCTCTTTTTCCTTGTATTTTGGGCAAAAAAGCCCTTGCAAGGGCCAGGATTGCCATGGTATAATGCCAAACGTACGGGCGTATGGACACGCGCCACTACACACGTCCCGGAGCGCGCGGCTCGTGCCCCGTTTGGGGTTACCGGGCGCCATGAAGGGGCGGCGGAATTTTTAACGAGGAGGAGTATTACCCATGTCCGTCATTTCTATGAAGCAGCTGTTGGAAGCCGGCGTTCACTTCGGCCACCAGACCCGCCGTTGGAACCCCAAGATGAAGGAGTATATCTTCACCGAGCGGAACAGCATCTACATCATCGACCTGCAGAAGACCGTCAAAAAAGTAGACCAGGCTTATGATTTCATCCGCAGCGTGGCGGAAGCCGGCGAAGCGGTGCTGTTTGTGGGCACCAAGAAGCAGGCCCAGGAAAGCATCGAGCAGGAGGCCAAGCGCTGCGGCATGTTCTTTGTGAACCAGCGGTGGCTGGGCGGTATGCTCACCAACTTCAAGACCATCCAGACCCGGATCGCCCGCCTGCGCAAGATCGATAAGATGGAGCAGGATGGGGATTTCGCCCTGCTGCCCAAGAAGGAAGTCATCAAGCTCATGGCCGAGCGGGATAAGCTGGAAAAGAACCTTTCCGGCATCAAGGAAATGAAGCGGCTGCCCGGCGCCATGTTCGTGGTAGACCCCCGCAAGGAGAACATCGCCGTGCAGGAAGCCCATGCCCTGGGCATTCCGGTGGTGGCCATCGTGGATACCAACTGCGACCCCGACGAGGTGGATTATCCCATCCCCGGCAACGACGACGCCATCCGCGCCGTCAAGCTGATCGCCTCCAAGATGGCGGACGCCGTGCTGGAAGGCCGGCAGGGCGAGCAGATGGAAGACGTGGCCGAGGAGGCCCCGGAAGCCAAGGACGGCGACGATTTTTAATTAGTACTGGGAGGAGCGAATACATGTTTACCGCAAAAGACGTAATGGCCCTGCGCGAGATGAGCGGCGCCGGCATGATGGATTGTAAAAAGGCCCTGGTAGAGTGCGACGGCGACATGGATAAGGCCATGGACTATCTGCGGGAGAAGAGCCTAGCGGCTTCCGCCAAGAAGGCGTCCCGCATTGCGGCCGAGGGCGTGGTATCCAGCTACGTGAGCCCGGATAGCAAGACCGGCGTCATCGCAGAAGTGAATTGTGAGACCGACTTCGTGGCCAAGACCGACGACTTCAAGGCCCTGGTGGATACGGTAGCCAAACTGGTGGCGGAGCAAGATCCCCAGGATGTGGACGCCCTTATGGCGTTGGATACCGGCGACGGCACCGTGGCGGAGATGATCACCCGGGCCGTGGCCAAGATCGGCGAAAAGATCACCATCCGGCGGTTTGCCCGCAGCCATGTGGAAGGCGGCATGGTGGATTGCTATGTGCACCTGGGGGGTAAGATCGGGGTGCTGGTGGAGATCGCCTGCGAGGACGTGGCCGCTGCCAAGCCCGTGGCCCATGACATCGCCATGCACATTGCCGCTGCCAAGCCCACCTGCCTGTCCAAGGCGGACGTGAACCAGGATGACGTGGAGCACGAGCGCAAGATCCTGCGGGAGCAGGCCATGAACGAGCCCAAGCCCAAGCCCGCCAACATCATCGAGAAGATGGTGGAAGGCCGGATCGAAAAGTACTACAAGGAAGTCTGCCTGCTGGAGCAGCCCTTTGTCAAGGAGCCTGACATCAGCGTGGGCAAGCTGGTAGAGCGCACCGGCGGCATCCAGGTGCTGGGCTTCTATCGCTTCGAGATGGGGGAAGGCCTCCAGAAGCGGGAAGATAATTTCGCTGAAGAAGTGATGGGCCAGATGAAGAAATAACAGCAACCAATAAAGGAACGCCGCTTGGCGTTCCTTTCGTATGGGGGAAAAAGCCGGGGCAACGGGCTTGCGCCGCCCCGGCGCAGGAAAAGGAGGACGTATGCTAAAATATAAGCGGGTATCCCTCAAGCTCTCCGGGGAAGCCATGGGCGGCCATGGGGAGACGGTGGATTTTGAAAAGGTGGAGGCCGTTGCCCGGCAGATCCAGAGCCTACAGGCCCTGGGGGTGCAGGTGGGGGTCACCCTGGGGGGCGGCAACATCTGGCGGGGCCGCTCCAGCGGGGAGATGGACCGGAACCGGGCGGACCAAATGGGCATGCTGGCCACGGTGATCAACTCCCTGGCCCTGCAGGATTGCCTGGCCAGGCTGGGGGTGCCGGTGCGGGTGATGAGCTCGGTGGACATGCCCCGGGTGGCGGACGGGTACAGCTCCCGGGGGGCCCAGGCGGCTTTGGAGGCCGGGGAAGTGGTGATCTTTGCCGGGGGCAGCGGGCTGCCTTTCTTCTCCACGGACACCGCCGCAGCCCTAAAGGCGGCGGAAATGGGGGCGGACGTGATGCTGCTGGCCAAGAACGTGGACGCGGTATATAGCGCGGACCCCAAGAAAGACCCCAACGCCAAGCGGTATACCCATCTTTCCTACGACCAGGTGATCCAGGCGGATTTGAAAGCCACGGACCTGACCGCCATCACCCTGTGCAAAGAGCAAAACATCCCCATTTTGGTATTCGCCATGGCCCAGGAGGAGAACATCCGCAAGGCGGTCCGTGGGGAGCCGGTAGGCACCCTGATCGACGGGACGGAAGCATAAGGGGCCGGCCGCTTGTTGGCGGGGATCTGGAAGGCTGCCGGCAGGGAAAACAGCAAGGGGACCGGTTTTCCTTCACTGCGCTCTTGCGCCTGGGGGCGGTTTCCATTACAATAAATAGGACAGCCTATGGTTTCGTCCTGCCCGGGCAGAAGGCGGCGGGGCGCAGGGCCTGGCCCCGCGGGCGGGGAAGGCCGGCCTGGGCAAAGCGCGCACCAAACTTTTACCATAGACAGGAGGCAGGAACATGGACGCTGTGGAACTGGCAAAAGAAAAAATGGGGAAAACCATCTCCGTGCTCAAGCAGGAGTTGAGCGGCCTCAGGGCTGGGCGGGCCAACGCCCAGGTGCTGGACCGGATCACGGCGGATTATTACGGCACCCCCACCCCCATCAACCAGATGGGCAACATCTCGGCGCCGGAGCCCCGGCTGCTGGTGATCGCGCCCTACGACCCCAGTGCGCTCAAGGAGATCGAAAAGGCGCTGCAAAAGAGCGACTTGGGGATCAACCCCAGCAACGACGGCAAGGTGATCCGGCTGGTATTCCCGGAGCTTACGGAAGAGCGCCGGCGGGATCTGGTCAAGGTGGTCAAGAAGAAGGGGGAGGAGGCCAAGGTGGCCATCCGTTCCATCCGGCGGGACGCCAACGAGACCATCAAAAAGCAAAAGAAAAACGGCGATATCACCGAGGACGATCAGAAGATCATGGAAGAGGACGCCCAGAAGGCCACAGACGCTTCCATCAAGGACATCGATAAGATCATCGCCGACAAGGAAAAGGAGATCATGGAGGTTTGATGCAGGTATTGGGCCTTCCGCTGGAAACGGCCATCGCCCGGCTGGAAGGGGAAGGTTACCAGGTTGCCTGGGAAGAGACCCGGAGCCCGAAACCTTGGGCCGGCGGCGTCCTACGGGTGCTGCGGGCCCGGGAGACGGGGCCGAAGCAGGCATTGCTCACCTGCGGGGCCTTCGGCCCGCCTGCTGGGACGCCAGAGGCGGGGTAGGCGGAGCTCCCTTTAACAAAACAAAAAGGTCTGCTGCGGGCCTGGCCGGCCTGTTGCTGTGTTGCCCGGCCCGGGATGGGAACGCGCCCAGCCTGGAGCCGGGCGACTTGCGCCGGCGGACGTTCGACAAAAAACGATGGCCCTCGTCAAGGGGGAGACGATCCACAGGGACGTCCTGCTCCCGGCCCATACAGGGGTTGGACCCAGGGGGGCGGCGGGCGACAGCCTGCAAAAAGGAGGCGACATGGCGAAGATCCAACCGGCGAGCCTGGGGCTCGCGGCGGAACTGCCCCGGCACGTGGGCATCATCATGGACGGCAACGGCCGGTGGGCCAAGGCCCGGGGATTGCCCCGGCCTTTGGGGCACCGGGCAGGCATGGAGCGGCTAAGGGGCCTGATCCAGCTCACCAGCGACCTGGGCATCGAGGCCTTGTCCCTGTACGCATTTTCCACCGAAAATTGGAAACGGCCCGCCGGCGAGGTGGAAGCTTTGCTGGGGTTGTTTATGGAATATTTCCGCCGGGAGCTGGAGGCGCTCCACGCCAATGGGGTGTGCATCCGTACCCTGGGGGAAAAGCGCGCGTTCCCCCAAAACATACAGAACGCCTTGGCGGAGGCCGAGGCCAAGACCCGGGATAACCAGGGCTTAAAGCTGAACGTAGCCTTGAATTACGGCAGCCGGGACGAAGTGGTCCGGGCTGTAAACCTGTTGATGGGCCGGGGGGAGCCGGTGGACGAGCCGGCCTTGATGGGGGCCTTGTATACGGCGGGCTTGCCGGAGCTGGATCTGGTGATCCGCACCGGGGGGGAGCAGCGGCTTTCCAACTTTTTGCTGCTCCAGGCCGCCTATGCGGAGCTGATATTTGTGCCGGACTATTTTCCGGATTTTTCCGATGCACGCTATGTGGCCTGCCTGCAGGAATTTCAACGGCGGAACCGGCGCTTTGGCAATGTGCCGGGATAGGAGGGAAGTATGAAAACGAGGATCCTGGTGGGCATTGGGCTGGTGTTCCTGCTGGCCGCCATGTTTTTGTTGGGGCCCTGGTTCCGGGCCATCGCCTTTACCGCGGCGGCGCTGATCAGCATCTATGAGATGGATCAGGTGTTCCGCGCCAAGGGCCATCGGATCTGCACCTGGCCCTTGTACGCCATCGGCGCCCTGTATGGCCTGGCCTTTTTGCCAAACGCCGGGCTCTCCGCCCTGGGGCTGTGCCTGCTGCTATGCCCCCTGGCCCTGTGCGTCGAGCGGGTGTGCAATCCCCGGCGTACCATGGAGGACACCATTTGTTCTCTGTTTGTTTGCATCTATCCCCTGGGTTTTTATGTTATGCTGGCAATGGTGGCGAGCCATTCCGCCTGCCTGCTCCTCTTATGCTTTACCGCCCCCTTGTTGGGGGATACGGCGGCCTATTTCATAGGGTCCGCCCTGGGCAAGCATAAGCTTTGCCCCCACATCAGCCCCAAAAAGACCGTGGAAGGCAGCGTAGGCGGCTTTTTCGGCGGGGCGCTGGGCGGCTTGCTGGCCTATGCGGTGGGCCGCTATGTCCCCGGCGTGGATTGGGGCCTGCTGCCCGCCCTCGGCCAAGCCCTGGTCCTGGGGCTCATCTGCGGGGGCATCGGCCAGATCGGCGACCTGTTTGCCTCCACCATCAAGCGCTGGGCCGGCATCAAGGATTATGGCAAGATCTTCCCCGGCCATGGCGGCATGATGGACCGGCTGGACAGCGTGCTGATGTGCGGGCCGGTGGTTTATCTTTGCATGGCCCTGGCGTTGGGGATATAGACTATAGAAGGACCGGTATTATGAAGAAGAGGATCGTCGTCCTGGGCAGCACAGGCTCCATTGGCCGCCAGGTTTTGGAGGTGGTGCGGGCCATGCCCGGGAAATTTGAAATATTGGCCCTGTGCGCCGGATCGGACGCCGGGCTTTTGCGGCAGCAGGCCCTGGAATTCCGGCCCCAATGGCTGGGGCTGGCGGATCCGGAGGAGGCGGCGGACTTGGCGGGCCTGGGCGCCCGGGTGGAGGCCGGGCCGGAGGCCGCCAGCCTTTTGGCCGCCCTGCCCCAGGGGGACATGGTGGTGAACGGGGTCAGCGGCTTTGCAGGGCTGGCGCCTTTGCTGGCGGCCCTTCAGGCGGGCAAGACCGTGGCATTGGCCAATAAGGAGAGCATCGTATGCGGCCATGGCCTGGTGGAGCGGGCCCTGGCGGCAGGGAAAGGCCGGATCATCCCGGTGGATAGCGAGCAATCCGCCCTGTACCAGTGCCTGGGGGGCGAGGACCCCGCCCGGGTGAAGCGGCTGCTGCTCACCGCCTCGGGCGGGCCCTTCCGCACCTACACCCGGGCCCAGCTGGCCCGGGTCACTGTGGCGGACGCCCTCCGGCACCCCACCTGGCGCATGGGCAGAAAGATCACCGTCGACAGCGCCAGCCTGTTCAACAAGGGGCTGGAGATCCTGGAAGCGGCATATTTGTTTCACATGCCAGGCAGCAAGATCCAGGTGCTGATCCATCCGGAATCCATCGTCCACTCCCTGGTGGAATTCGTGGACGGGTGCCAGCTGGCCCAGCTGAGCGCCCCGGATATGCGGCTGCCCATCCAGTATGCCCTTGCGGAGGAGGCCCGGGAAGCAGGGCCCTTTGGAGCGTTGGACCTGGCCCAGGCGGGGACGCTGCATTTCGAAGCGCCGGACCCGGAGCGGTTTGTGGCTTTGCCTTTGGCCTACGAGGCCCTGGAGGCGGGAGGCGCTTTGCCCATCGCCTACAATGGGGCCAACGAGGTGGCGGCGGCGCTGTTTTTGCAGGGGAAGCTCCCCTTTTTGGAGATCGGGACCCTGGTGGCCTACGCCATGGAACGGATGGGGCGGGGCGAACCCAGGGACCTACAGGACATTTGCAGGCTGGACGCCCAGGCCCGGCAATTGGCCCGGGAAAAGGCTGCGCAGCTGGAACGCGTTTGGAGGTAATAAACACAATTGGCAAATCTGTTATCCATCCTAGGTGCGCTTCTCATGCTCACCGTGTTTGTGGCGGTGCATGAGCTGGGACACTATGCCGCAGGCCGGCTTTTGGGCTTTGGCATATTGGAATACGCCATCGGCATGGGGCCGGTGGTATGGAAAACCGAGAAAAAGGGGATTCAGTACTCCCTTCGGGCCCTGCCCCTGGGGGGCATGTGCCGCTTTTACGGGGAGGACGACAACCTGCCCGTCAAACAGGACGCGCCCTTGCCCTTCAACGCCCAGAAGCCCTGGAAACGGGCGGTGGTGGTGGCGGCGGGGCCGCTGATGAACGTGGTGCTGGCGGTGGTGCTGGCAGCCTTTGCCCTGGGGATCTTTGGGGACGTGGCGGCCCAGGTCCAGGAATTTTCCTTTGCGGATTCCCCGGCACAACAGGCGGGGATGCAGGTGGGGGATATGCTCTACGCGGTGGACGGCAAGCGGCTGTTGAGCTATGCGGAGGCCGCCCCCGCCATCCAGGCCGCAGACCCGGAGGCGGTGACCATCACCGTATTGCGGGACGGGGAAAAGCTGGACTTGACCATCCGGGACATCTATAACCAGGAGGCCGGCTATAACCTGATCGGCATTACCTTTTCCCCGGCCCGGCGCACCTACGGGGTGCTGGAGGCCATGGGGGATTCCTTTGGCTATGTGTGGAACATCGTAAGGGAGATGATAACCGCCATCGGCCAGATGTTCAGCACCGGGGTGCAGGAGGGGGATTTGATGGGCCCGGTGGGCACCATTTCCGTGATGAGCGAATTCGTCCGCTACGGCTGGGAGACCATCCTGCGGCTGGGGGTGCTGATCACCATCAACCTGGGGCTTTTGAACCTGTTCCCCATCCCGGGCCTGGACGGGGGCCGGCTGGTGTTCGTGGCCCTGGAAGGCATCCGGGGCAAGGCGATCCCTCCGGAAAAGGAAGGCATGATCCATTTTGCAGGCTTGATCCTGCTGTTCGCCCTGGTGATCCTGCTGACGGTGCAGGACGTGCGGGCGCTATTGGGGTTCTGATATGAAACGTGCGCAAACCCGCCAGGTGCATGTGGGGCAGGCGGCCATCGGCGGCGGCGCCCCCATCACCATCCAATCCATGACCAATACCGACACCCGGGACGCTGTTGCCACCATCGCCCAGATCCGGGCCTTGGTGGACGCAGGCTGCCAGATCGTCCGCTGCACCGTGCCGGATATGGAGGCGGCCGGGGCTTTAAAGGCCATCCGGGCCGCTTGCCCCATCCCCTTGGTGGCGGACGTGCATTTTGACCACCGGCTGGCCATGGCGGCCCTGGAAAACGGGGCGGATAAGGTGCGCATCAACCCGGGAAACATCGGCGGGGCGGATAAGGTTCGGGAGCTGGTGGCCTGCGCCAAGGACCATGGGGCCCCCATCCGCATCGGGGTGAACGGGGGCTCCCTGGAAAAGGCGCTCTACCGCAAATACGGCGGCCCCACCCCCGAAGCCCTGGTGCAAAGCGCCCTTTCCCATGTGGCTCTGTTGGAGCAGGCTGGGTTTTATGAGATCGTGATTTCCCTCAAGGCTTCGGACGTGGAAACCACGGTGGCCGCCTATGAAAGGATGGCCCAAGCCTGTCCCTACCCGCTGCACCTGGGGATCACCGAGGCGGGGGGCGGCAGCGCGGGGCTGGTGAAATCCGCAGCCGGCCTGGGGATCCTGCTCCACCAGGGCTTGGGGGATACCCTGCGGATCTCCCTGACCGGGGAGCCGGTGCAGGAGGTGGAGGCGGCCCGGCAGCTTTTGCGGGCCATGGGCCTTCGCAAGGAGGGGGTGGAGATCGTCTCCTGCCCCACCTGCGGCCGCACGGGCTTTGACCTGTTGCCGGTGGTGCGGCGGGTGGAGGCGGCCTTGCCCAAGGAGGGGCCCTATCTGAAGGTGGCGGTGATGGGCTGCGCGGTCAACGGCCCGGGGGAGGCCCGGGACGCGGACGTGGGGGTGGCCTTTGCCGGGGACAAGGGGCTCTTGTTCCAACGGGGGAAGCTGCTGGGCAACCGGCCCCGGGAGGAAGCCATTGGGGAATTGATCCGGCTGGCTAAGGCCATGCTGGCGGCACAATAAACGAGAGAGGAGGACGGCCGTATGGATGGAGGCTTGGAAGCCCTGTTCCGGGAGAACGGGGCGATAAATGGAAGGGTCCGGCAGGCCGTTTTGCATAAGGCGGAGCGCAGGCTGCTGGTGGAGGCCCAAAGCGACAGCCTGCTGACCCTCGGCCAGATGGAAGCCATCCGCCGGGGCTTGGAGGACGCCATGGGCTGCCCAGTACAGGCGGCCTTTTTCTTTTGCGGGCCGGCGGCCCTTCAATTGGAGGAGCAGGGGGCGGCCCTTGGGAAGGTGCTGGAGCAGAGCCTGCGGGAGCTTTGCCCCACCATCCGGCCCGCCCTGCAGGGGGCGTGCTTCACCCTGGAAGCGGGTAAGGCGCTGCGGCTGCGGCTGGCGCCGGGCTGCTTGGAGATGCTGGGGGATGGAAGCGCCCTGCGCCGGGCGGAAGCGGCCTTTTCCCAGGCCTATGGCCTAAAGGTGCAGGTGCTGGCGGAAACGGACGAAGGGTTAGAGCCCCTGAAGCTGCCGGAAAAGCCGGATTTTAGCCAGGCGGCTGCCAAAGCGGCGGGTCGGACCAAACGAAAGCCCGCCGAAAAGCCGGGGGCGGAACAGGGCCCCCGGGTGCTGTACGGCAAGCGCATCCAGGAAAAGGACCGGATCCCCCAGGACCAGGTAAGCGAGGATGTGGGCCGGGTGGTGATCGGCGGAGAGATCACCAGCCTGGAGGTGAAGGAGACGAAAAACGGCGCCTTTATCATCAACTTTGCCATCAGCGACCATACCAATACCCTGCCCTGCAAGCTGTTCATCAAGGCGAAGGAGGCGGGGCAAAAGCTGCAGGCCGAGCTGGAAGCCGCCAAGAAGCAAGGGGACTGGCTGCTGGTGCAGGGGGATTATACCATGGACGAATTCATGCGGCGCATGTGCGTCCATGTGGGGAACATCGGGGCTTTTTCCATGCCCAAGCGAATGGATACGGCGCCGGAAAAGCGGGTGGAGCTGCACCTGCATACCAAGATGAGCACCATGGACGGCCTCACCAACGTGAAGGAAGCCGTGGCCACTGCGGCCCGTTGGGGCCATAGGGCCATCGCCATCACGGACCACGGGGTGGTCCACGCCTTCCCGGACGCGGTGTCCGCGGCGGACAAGCTCACCAAGGGCGGCCAGGAGATCAAGGCCATCCTGGGGGTGGAGGGGTATCTGTTGCCGGATTGCCGGCTGGTGGAGCGGCCGGAAACCTATATCGCCCTGGGAGTCACATCGGCCCCGGCCTTTCGGCTGGACGACCTGTTTGAGATCGCCGCCCTGCGGACCACAGCGGAAGGGGAAGTGCTGGATACCTTTTACCGGGTGGTGGATTGCGGGGCCCTGCTGCCCCCGGAATTGGCCCAGGAAACCGGCTTGACCCAGGAGGCCCTGGCCGGGGGCGCATCGGTGAAGGAGGCCCTTACAGACCTTTCGGCGTTTATGGAAGGGAGCTGCCCGGTGGCCTTCGGCCCGGGGGCGCTGGCCCTGCTCCATGCCCATGGGGCGGCCCATGGGATGGAATTGTCGGCGGAATATGTGGACCTTAGCGTCCTGAGCCACGATCTGTGGCGGGAGGTGAAGGACCAGACCTTGGCCGCCTTTTTAGGCGCCCTGGGCAAGGCGGCGCCCCAGGGGGGCGCTTTGGAGACCGCCAGGGGCACGGCGGCTCTATTGGCTTCGGTATTGCCGGAGTTGGACCGGCGGCAGGCCCGGGAGCTGCCCTTGTTCCACGCCCTGGACCAGCAGGATACCAAGACCAAGCGCCGCACCTATCATATCATCATCATCGCCAAGAACCAGCCGGGGTTGGTGAACCTTTACAGGCTGGTATCCTACGCCCACCTGGAGCACCTGCGCAAGGTGCCCCGGATCCCCCGGAGCCTATTGCACCTGAACCGTCAGGGGCTTATCGTGGGTTCCGCCTGCGAGGCGGGGGAGCTGTTCCAGAGCGTGCTCAAGGGGGAGCCGGAGGAAAAACTGGCCCAGGTGGCCAAGATGTACGACTTTTTGGAGATCCAACCCATCGCCAACAACGCCTTCCTGACCCGCAACGGCCGGGTGGCGGACGAGGAGGGGCTGCGGGACCTGAACCGGAAGATCGTGGCCCTGGGGGACGCCCTCCACAAGCCGGTGGTGGCCACGGGGGACGTGCACTTCTTAGAGCCGGACGACAGCATTTTCCGGGCCATCATCATGCATGCCCGGGGCTTTGAGGACGCGGAGGAGCAGGCGCCCCTGTACTTTAAGACCACGGATGAAATGCTGGAGGAATTCGCCTACCTGGGGCCTGAAAAGGCCCATGCGGTGGTGATCGACAACCCTAACGCCATTGCGGATAGCTGCGAGCGGCTCAAGCCCTTCCTCTCGGAAAAGGGCACCTACGCCCCCACCTTCCCCGGGGCGGACGAGGAGCTGCGGAACATGGCCATGACCCGGGCCCATGCCATCTATGGGGACCCACTGCCGGAGGTGGTGCAAAAGCGGCTGGATAAGGAATTGACCTCCATCATCGGCAACGGGTATGCGTCCTTGTATTTGATGGCCCAGCGGCTGGTGCAAAAATCCCTGTCCGACGGGTATTTGGTAGGGTCCCGGGGCTCGGTGGGCAGCTCCTTTGTGGCCAATATGGCGGGGATCACCGAGGTGAACGCCCTACAGCCCCACTATGTTTGCCCCAAGTGCAAGTTCAGCGACTTCGACGTGGACCGGACCAAATACGCCTGCGGGGTGGATATGCCGGACCGGGCTTGCCCGGTGTGCGGCGCCCCCCTCAACAAGCTGGGCTATGAGATCCCCTTCGAGACCTTTTTGGGGTTCAAGGGGGACAAGACCCCGGATATCGACCTGAACTTCTCCGGGGAATACCAGCCGGTGGCCCATAAGTTTACGGAGACCATGTTCGGGGAGGGCCACGCCTTCCGGGCGGGGACCATTTCCGGGGTGAAGGATAAGACGGTCTATGGGTATGTGCGGGCCTGGTGCGATGAAACGGGGCAAAACCCCACCAAGGAGGAGATCGACCGGCTGGTGGCCGGGTGCGCCGGGGTGAAGAAAACCACAGGCCAGCATCCGGGCGGCATTGTGATCGTGCCCAAGGAAAACGATATCATGGAGTTCACCCCCATCCAGCGGCCTGCGGATAAGACGGACGTGGACGTGATCACCACCCACTTCGATTTCCATGCCATGGACGACCGGCTGGTAAAGCTGGATATCCTGGGCCACGATGATCCCACCGCCCTAAGGATGCTCCAGGACATCACCGGCCTGGACCCCAAGACCATCCCCCTGGACGATCGGGAGACCATGGCCATCTTTTCCTCCTCGGCGCCCTTGGGCTGTTCCCTGGAGGCCCTGGGCTGCGACGTGGGCTCCCTGGCCATACCGGAATTCGGCACCAGCTTTGTGCGGCAGATGCTCATGGATACCCGGCCCACCACCATGGAGGAGTTGGTGCGTATCTCCGGCCTGTCCCACGGCACGGACGTGTGGCTGGGCAACGCCCAGGACCTGGTGCGGGGAGGCACCGCCACCCTTAAGGATGTGATCTGCACCCGGGACGATATTATGAATTACCTGATCCTGCGGGGGGGCGAACCCTCCATCTCCTTTAAAACCATGGAGAGCGTGCGCAAGGGCCGGGGGGTCACCGAAGAGATGGAAGCCGCCATGCGCAGCATCAACACCCCGGAATGGTTCATCGACTCCTGCAAGAAGATCAAGTACATGTTCCCCCGGGCCCACGCGGCGGCCTATGTGATGATGGCTTTCCGGGTGGCTTACTACAAGGTGCATATGCCCTTGGCCTTTTATGCGGTGTATTTGTCCGTGCGGGCGGACGCCTTCGATATCGCGGCGGCCCAGGGAGGCGCCCAGGCGGTGCTGGACAACATCAAGGCCCTCAAAAAAAAGGGCAACGATATCGAGCAAAAGGAAGCGGACCTGCTCACCATCCTGGAGGTGGTGTATGAGATGAACCTTCGGGGCATCCAGCTATTGCCGGTGGATCTTTATAAAAGCGACGCCCGGAACTTTCGCATTGAGGACGGGAAGCTGCGGCCGCCCTTCTCCTCCATCGCCGGGGTGGGGGAAACCGCCGCGGACGCGGTGGCCCAGGCCGGCCAGGCCGGTCCCTATCTCTCCGTAGAGGACTTCCGGGCCCGCAGCGGCGCCAACAGCGCGGTGGTCCAGGCCCTTCGGGACCTGGGGGTGCTCTCCGGCCTGCCGGAGACCAACCAGTTGACCCTGTTTTAGCCTGCCCATGGTATGGATGCCGGGTAGGCCCCCTGGCCGGGCCTGCCCTGCTGGCCTACCATCCAAATCCCCCCAGATTCCTATTGCTTATGGGGCAAGATTGTGATATAATTCCCTTTGTTGGGCAGCATGAAGCTGTAATGGTACAAAAAGAGTGGGAAAATCCCGCTCTTTTGTTTTGAAACGGGCCTTTATGGCCAGGATGGGCAGGTGATACGGCAATGAAAACCACCGAAACCGTTGACGCCCTCCTTCGCCCCATGGTGGAGGAGATGGGCTATGTCCTGGACGAAGTGGAATATCAAAAAGAACAGGGGAATTGGGTATTGACCCTGTACCTGGAACGGCAGGACGGCACCAGCGTGGATATGGACGATTGCGAGCGGGTGAGCCGGGCGGTGGACCCGGTGCTGGATGAAGCGGACCCCATCAAGGAGGCCTATTACCTGAGCGTATCCTCCATCGGCCTGGACCGGCCTTTGAAGAAGGACCGGGATTTTGCCCGGAACCTGGATAAAAAGGTTACTGCAAAGCTGTATGCGCCTTTGGAAAAAAAGAAAGAATATACAGGCGTACTTCGCGCCTTTGACGCGGGTAGCTTTACCCTGGAGCTTTCGGATGGCCGGCAGCTATCCATTTCCCGCAAGGATGCGGCCCAGGTAAAGCCCTATATCGAATTTTGACCTTAACTTTTGACTAATCAGCAAGGAGCGTATTGACCTATGAATTCCGAATTCATCGCCGCCCTGGGCGACATTGAGCGGGAGCGGGGAATCAGCAAGGATATCCTCATCGACGCCTTTGAATCCGCCCTGATCGCAGCTTACAAGCGCAACTATGGAACCAACGGCAACGTGCGGGCCGTGGTGGACCGGGATACCGGGGAGGTCCAGATCTTCGCCTCCAAGACCGTGGTGGAGGAGGTCAACGACCCTTATGCGGAAATCAGCCTGCCCAACGCCCGGAAGATCAACCACCTTTACGAGGTGGGGGACGTGCTGGAGGAAGAAGTGGACCCCCGCAAATTCGGCCGCATCGCCGCCCAAACCGCCAAGCAGGTGGTGGTGCAGCGGATCCGGGAGGCGGAGCGGGGCGTGATCTTCGATGAATTCGTGGAGAAGGAAAACGAGGTCCTGACCGCCATCGTTCAGCGGGTGGAGAAAAACGGCGTCCACGTGGAGCTGGGCAAGACCGACGGCCTGTTGCCCCCTGCGGAGATGATCGCCGGGGAGGAATACAACAACAACGACCGGATCAAGGTCTATGTGCTGGAGGTGCGCAAAACCAGCAAGGGGCCCCAGGTCCTGGTTTCCCGTACCCATCCGGGGCTGGTGAAGCGGCTCTTCGAGCTGGAGGTGCCCGAGATCCAGACCGGGTTGGTGTATGTTAAGTCCATCGCCCGGGAGGCGGGCAGCCGCACCAAGGTGGCGGTATATTCCAGCGATCCCCAGGTGGACGCGGTGGGCACCTGCGTGGGGCAAAAGGGCATCCGGGTGGACCGGATCGTCCAGGAGCTGCACAATGAGAAGATCGATATCATAGAATGGGACAGCGACCCGGCCGCGTATATCGCCAAATCCCTGAGCCCGGCCAAGGTGCTTATGGTATATATCAACGAGAGCGAAAAGGCCGCCAAGGTGGTGGTGCCGGACAATCAGCTGAGCCTGGCCATCGGCAAGGAGGGGCAGAACGTGCGCCTGGCCGCCAAACTCACCGGCTGGAAGATCGATATCAAGTCCAGCTCCCAGGCGGAACAGGATATGGACATTTACAACGCGGACATGAACGCCGCAGGCCAGCCCCAGGACGCGTATGGGGAAGAGCTGCCCCAATAATACGGCACAGGAGAGACTATGGCGCAAAAGAAGATCCCCATGCGCATGTGCGTGGGCTGCCGCGAAATGCGGCCGAAAAAGGAATTGATCCGCATCGTCCGCTCCCCGGAGGGGGAGGTCCACGCGGACCCCACCGGCCGGGCGCCTGGCCGGGGGGCATACTTGTGCAAGGACCCGGCCTGCTTAGCAAAGGCCCAGAGGATCCGGGCGCTGGAACGGGCGCTGGAGCATAAGGTGGAGCCGGCGGTATTTGAGCGGTTGGCCCAGGAGCTGGAGCAACATGGATGAAGCCCGGATCCGCAGCGCGGCAGGGTTTGCCATGCGGGCAGGTTGCTGCGTGAGCGGGGATTTCGCCTGTGAAAAGGCGGTGAAAAGCGGACGGGCCCAGTTTGTGCTGCTGGACGCCGGGGCGTCGGACGCCACGTTGGAACGGTACCGGGGCATGTGCCAGCGGGCCGGCATTCCATGGGCTGTGCTGACGGATATGGGAAACGCCATCGGGAAATATGGCCGCAAGGTTGCGGCCGTTACGGATAACGGGTTCGCCCGTATGCTGACCGCTGCTATGGAGGCAGACGGTACGAATCAACACGGGGGTGTATAGGTATGGCAAAACAAAACATGATAGATACGGCCAAGGAGCTGGAAACCCAGGCCCAAAGCCTTTTCGAGCGGATCAAGAAGACCCAGGACGCCCTGGGGGAGACCTTGAACGCCATTCGAGGGGCGGAGGGCAGGCTGACGGAAAAGGAACAGCAGGCCGCCAAGGAACGTGCGGAACGGGAACGGGCCGAACGCCTTCGGGAGCTGTTGGAGCGGGAGGATGACCTGGCGTTCCATGTGGGCGCGCCGGATGAGGCCGATGAGGCTGATTTGCCTGCGCCGCCGGTCAAGCAGCCGGAAGCCCCGGCGTCAGCGCCGGTGCAGGAGGCGGCGCCTGTCCGTCACGATGCGCCGCAGGTCGTTGTGGTGCCTACGGCCCCGGCCCAGGAGGAGCCAGAGCCTACCCCTGCCCCTGCACCCCAGGCTAAGGCGGTAGAAGCCGCGCCATCGGAACCCAGCTCCAGCAAGGCCGCGCCAGCGGCCAGCCAGGAGCGCCCGCCTGTGGAAGCAGCAGCCAAGCAGGCGGCTGAACCGACCCCCGTCCGGGAAGCCGCCAAGGCCGAGCCTCGGCCCAAGGAACCCAATGGCTACCAGGCCCGGCCTGTGCAGCCGCAGCCAGAGCGGTCCCGGCCCCAGCAGCAGGCCAACTATCAGCAGCGGCCCAGCCAGCCGGCGCCTCGGCCCCAGGCCCAGCAACAGAACCGGCGCGGCGGGGATGCAGGCGGATATCAGCAGCGGCCCAGCGCCAACGGGTATGCCCCTCGGCCAGCCGCCCGGGCGCCCATGCCGGCGCCTGCCGTGCCCCAGCGGAATTATGACAATCCCCGGGCCAATCAGAACAACGCCAACAACCGCCGCCGGGAAGAGGACCGGCGGGTAAAGTCCAAGAAGAGTATGATGAAAGAAGCCGCGCCTAAGATCACCTGGGATGACGAAACCCCCATGGGGCGCAAACAAAGGAGAAAACAGCAGCAGATGCACAAGCCTGAGCCCGTGGTCATCGAAAAGGCCGTCCTCACCACCGAGATGGTGACCGTCAAGGAATTGAGCGAGAAGATCGGTAAGCCCGCGGCGGAGATCATCAAAAAGCTGTTTATCCTGGGGATCATGGCTACCATCAACCAGGAGATCGATTTTGATACCTGCTCCCTGATCGCCGGCGAGTATGGCATCGAGGTGGAGCAGCAGCTGGCCAAGACCGCTGAGGACGTGCTCAATGAAAGCGTGGACGAGGTGGATTCGGAGGAGAATATGGAACCCCGGCCCCCGGTGGTCACCATCATGGGCCACGTGGACCACGGCAAAACCAGCCTATTGGACGCCATCCGCCAGAGCAGCATCACCGAGGGAGAGGCCGGCGGCATCACCCAGCATATCGGCGCTTATACGGTCACCTGCAACGGCCGGCAGATCACCTTCATCGACACCCCGGGCCATGAGGCTTTCACCTCCATGCGGGCCAGGGGCGCCCAGGTCACGGACGTGGTCATCCTGGTGGTGGCGGCGGACGACGGCATCATGCCCCAGACCGTGGAGGCTATCAACCACGCCAAGGCAGCCGGCGTCCCCATCATCGTGGCCATCAATAAGATGGACCGGGATACCGCAGATCCGGAGCGGGTGAAGCAGCAGTTGACGGAATACGGCCTGGTGACCGAGGAATGGGGCGGCGATACCATTTGCGTACCCGTGTCCGCCAAAACCAAGCAGGGCCTTGACAACCTATTGGAAATGGTGCTGCTCCAGGCGGATATGCTGGAGCTCAAGGCCAATCCCCACCGGATCGCCCGGGGCACCATCATCGAGGCCGAGCTGCATAAGGGCCGTGGCCCCATCGCCACGGTGCTGGTGCAGAACGGCACCCTGAAGATCGGCGACCCCATCGTGGCAGGCACGGCTTATGGCCGGGTCCGGGCTATGATGGACGACAAGGGCCGCCGGGTCACCGAAGCCGGCCCCAGCCAGCCGGTGGAGGTGCTGGGCTTCTCCGAGGTGCCCAGCGCCGGCGACGTGATGAACGTGGCGGAAGTGGATAAACTGTCCCGCCAGGTGGCGGAGGAACGCCGGGATAAGCAGAAGGCCGAGCAGCTCAAGGCCATGAGCAAGGTCTCCTTGGACGATCTGTTCAACCAGATCGCGGAAGGCCAGATGAAGGAATTGAACATCATCGTCAAGGCGGACGTACAGGGTTCCGTGGAGGCGGTGAAGCAGGCCCTGGAAAAGCTCTCCAACGAGGAGGTGCGGGTCAAGTGCATCCACGGCGGCGTAGGCGCCATTACCGCCAGCGATATCATGTTCGCTTCCGCCTCCAATGCCATCGTCATCGGCTTCAACGTGCGGCCGGACGCCATGGCCCGGGAGACTGCGGAGCGGGAAAACGTGGACGTGCGCCTGTACCGGATCATCTACCAGGCCATCGAGGATATGGAAAAGGCCATGAAGGGCCTCTTCGCCCCGGTGTTCAAGGAGGTGGAGCTGGGCCGGATCACCGTGCGCAGCACCTTCAAGGTAAGCGGCGTAGGCACCATTGCCGGCGCCTATGTGAACAGCGGCAAGGTGAACCGCAACGCCCAGGTCCGGGTGGTGCGGGACGGCGTGGTCATCCACGAAGGAAAGATCGCTTCCCTCAAGCGGTTTAAGGACGATGTGAAGGAAGTAAGCGCCGGCTTTGAGTGCGGCATCGGCCTGGAGAATTTCAACGACATCCACGAGGAGGATGTGATCGAAGCCTTCGAGATGCAGCAAGTGGAGCGGTAAAAGCCCACGATGGGCCTTAGGCCCCGGCTGCGGCAAGGCGGAAAGGAAAGAACATGTCAGTCCGCTATCAGCGCATGAACGAGGAGATCAAAAAGACCTTGGCACAGATCGTGCGGGAAATGAAGGACCCCCGGATCTCCCCCATGACCACCATCGTGGGGGTGGAGGTCACCAACGACCTGAAGCAGGCCAAGGTCAAGGTCAGCGTATACGACAAGGAACAAGCCCCCCGGGAGGAAAGCGTAAACGCCCTCAACGGGGCGGAGGGCTTCATCGCCCGGGAGGTGGGCCGCAGGATGCAGCTAAGGGCATTGCCCAAGTTCAAATTCCTGCTGGATGATTCCATCGCCTACAGCGTACATATTTCCCAGGTAATCGACAGCCTGGGCATCAAGAAAGACTCCGAAGGGAAAGACGAGGAATGATGCCATGCTGCCCCAGCGCGCCATAGAAAGCCTACGGGACTATATCACTAGCCGGGACGGTTTTACCGTCATTGCCCATATTTCCCCAGACGGGGATGCCCTGGGTTCCACCCTGGCCCTGCTGGGGTTGCTCCGGCGACTGGGGAAGCGGGCGGAGGCGGTTTGCACCGACCGGGCGCCTGCCTTATATGGGTTTTTGCCCCTGGCAGATCAGCTGCGCACCCCAGAGCAGGCGTTGGGGTATCCCCATGTGATCTGCGTGGACTGCGCGGACCTGGGCCGGCTGGGACAAGCCCAACCCCTCTTTGCCCAGGCGGCTTCCACCTATAACATCGACCATCACCCCACCAACGACGCCTATGCCGCCGCCAACGCGGTGGACCCCACCGCCGCCGCCACCGGGGAACTGATTTACAGGCTGGCCCTGAGCTTGGGCTTGCCCATCACGGCGGAGCTGGCCACCTGCCTGTATACCGCCCTGATGACGGATACGGGGAATTTCTCCTATTCCAATACCACCGGGGATACCTTGCGCATTGCCGGCGCCCTGCTGGACGCCGGGGCGAACGGCTACGACCTGAACCTGCGGGTCTATCGGAATACCCCCTTTTGCAAGCTGCGGCTGCTGGGGGTAGCCATTGGGGGCATCCGGCTCTATGAACAGGACCGGATCGGCATGGCCAGCCTGACCCGGGCCCAGGTGGAAGCCTGCGGCGCCCGGGAAGAGGATACGGAAGGGGTGATCGACCATGTGCGGGATATCGATAGCGTGGAGGTGGCCGTCTTCTTCAAGGAGAGCGGCCCGGAAACCTGGAAGGTGAGCCTGCGGGCCAAGCGCTGGGCGGACGTGGGCGCCATGGCGGCCCGGTTGGGCGGCGGCGGCCACGCCAGGGCGGCGGGCTATACGGCCAAAGGCGGCTTGGAAGCCGTATGGGCCCAGGCCCTGGCAGCGGCCAAGGAGGCGCTGGGATGAAACACGGCGTGGTGAATTTCTTAAAGCCCCCGGGCATGACCTCCAGCGATGCGGTGGTGGCCCTGCGGCGGCTGTTTCAAGAAAAACGGGTAGGCCATACCGGCACCCTGGACCCAGGCGCGGCGGGGGTCCTGCCCATTTGTATCGGCCGGGCTACCCGGCTTTTTGATTATCTGGTGGACAAGGATAAGGATTACCTGGCGGAGATCGCCTTTGGGGCGGCCACGGACACCCAGGACGCCTATGGCAGCATCCTGGAACAACGGCCCACCAGCGTGACAAAAGCGGCGCTGGCCAAGGCGTTGCCTGGCTTTTTAGGCCCCCAGGAGCAGATCGCCCCCATGTACAGCGCCTTGAAATCCGGGGGCAAAAAGCTCTATGAGCTGGCCAGGGCTGGGGAAGCGCCGGTGGAAAAGCGCCGGCAAGTATATATCCACCGGTTGGAACTGGTGGAGCAAACCGGCCCCCAAAGATTTTTGCTGGATGTTTCCTGTAGCCGGGGCACCTATGTCCGCACCCTTTGCCAGGACTTGGGCGCGGCCCTGGACGCCCCAGCCCATCTGTCCTTTCTTTTGCGCAGCCGCAGCGGGCGCTTTTCCTTGGATCATGCCTGGACGTTGGAGGAATTGCAGGCCCTGCGGGAGGCGGGCAGCCTGGATCAGGCCTTGCTCCCCCCGGAAGCTGCCCTGGCCCACCTACCCCAGGTGGCGCTTCATCTGGAACCCGCCCAGCGCAAGCGCCTGCAAAACGGTAGCGCCATCCAGCTGCCCGGGCAGGAGATCCCGAAGGGCCCGGTACGCCTCTATGTGGAAGAACAATTCTGGGGCATTGGCCAGCAAGGCCCGGAGGGCTTGCATATGCGC
This sequence comes from uncultured Eubacteriales bacterium, assembly GCA_900543475.1. Lineage (GTDB taxonomy): Bacteria > Bacillota > Clostridia > Christensenellales > CAG-138 > Pelethousia > Pelethousia gallinarum. The sequence continues at coordinate 3,168 of UQRU01000022.1, read as the reverse complement.
CTATTTTTGACGGAGGACGACAGCATTCATGGATAATGTGATCGCCCTGGGGACCTTTGACGGGGTCCACCGGGGTCACCGGCGACTCATCGACGCGACCTGCAGCATCGCCCGGGAACAGGGGATGCAGCCGTTGATCTATACCTTTTCCAACCATCCCTTGGAGGCCTTTTATAAAACCCCGGGCCTGCTCATGTCCCATCAGGCCCGCATCGCCATGCTGGGCGGCTTTTGCCCGGTGGTGACCGTGCCCTTCAGCCGGGAATACGCGGCCATGGAGCCGCCGGACTTTGTACGGATGCTGCTGGAAACCTACCATATGGGCGCCGCGGTGGGGGGCTTCAATTACACCTTTGGCAACCATGGGGCGGGAAACATGGCCATGCTCCGGGAACTGGGAAAGGCAATGGGCTTTGAGGCCTATGAGATCCCCCCGGAGGTCTATGGCAACGCCCCCATTTCCAGCACCCGGATCCGGCAATCCCTGGAAAATGGCCAGGTGGAGGACGCTGCCGCCATGCTGGGCCGGCACTACCGGCTGGAAGGCGACCTACAGGACGGCTATGGGGGAACGCGGCTGTTCTACCCCGCTCCGACCCTGGTCATTCCCCGCCCCGGCACCTACACGGCCTGGCTGGCATTGGATAGCAGCCGGTCCCGCCCCTGCATCGTGGAGATCATGGACGTGAAACAGCCCGTCCGCTTGTACTTCCCCCAGGACGCCCCCTCTCCTCAGCCGGTGCTGGGCGTGGATTTCAACTTGCCCCTGGATTAGCCGGCCCCCTGGCGGGCAGTTGCCCCCCTTGAACGGCGATATTCCCCCAAGTTGTTGATTTTTGCCGGGGGACTATTTACAACCCCCCTGGCATATGGTATAGTAATAAAGCTATAGATAGCACAACCGATGGCTGCGTTTGGCGCGTCTCCAACGTCATGCTCGGCTTTCGGGGATACTAAGTTTAGGAGGATTTTTCGTATGCCAACCAAAGCCGAGATCATTGCCCAGTATGGCCGCCACGAGGGCGACACCGGTTCCCCTGAGGTCCAGATCGCGCTGCTCACCCAGCGGATCAATCACCTCAACGAGCACCTTAAGCTCAACAAAAAGGATCACCATTCCCGCCGGGGCCTGCTTAAGATGGTAGGTCAGCGCCGGGGCCTGCTCAATTACCTCAAGGATAAGGACATTGAGCGGTATCGTGCCATCGTTGCCAGCCTGGGTCTGCGTAAATAAGAAACCATCCTGGGTTCACCCAACGAAAACGGGGCTGTCCAGCCATTGCCGGACAGCCCCGTTGGTTTTGTTCCGCTGTTGCGGGGGGGGGGGGGGGGGGGGGGGGGGGGGGGCCCCCCCCCCCCCCCCCCGGGCCCGGTTTTGGGGGGGGGGGGGGGGGGGGGGGGCCCCCCCCGGGGGGGGGGGCGGGGGGGCCCCCCCCCCCCCCCCCCCCCCGCCCCCGGGCCGGGCAACCGCAGCCTTGGGACAGGCCGCCGCAGCCTAACGCTGGGTCTCTACCTGCACCTTTTTGCCGTTGAGCAGGATGTGGACGGTGCCATTTTCATCGGTGCGGTAATAGGGAATGCCCATCCGCTCCAGCTTATCCAGCACCTCCTGATGGGGATGGCCATAGTCATTGCCTTCCCCTACGGAGATCACCGCCAGGGAGGGGTCCACAGCCTGTAGGAAGGGATCGCTGGAGGCGTTGGAACTGCCGTGATGGGCGATGACCAATACGGAGGATGGGAAGCAGGACAGGGGCAGCTTGGATAGCATGATCTCTTGGGCTTCGTCTTCTGCATCCCCTGGGAATAGGATGGAGGTGTCCCCGTAGGATAGGCGGATCACAGCGCTTACGTTGTTTAGATCGTCATAGGATACCCCTTCCACAGGGGATAGGATGGAAGCCGTAACCAGAGGGTCCCAGGCAATGGCGGCGTCTTTGCTGCCGGCAGCAGGGTAGACGGCTACCTCCTTATCCTCCAGGGCTTGGATCATCCGTTCGTAGGTGGCGGTGGTGTGGGGCTTATCCGGCAAATAGAAGGCGCCGATCTCAAAATTTTGGATCACCTTGGCCATGGCGCCTATATGGTCGCTATGGGGATGGCTGGCCACCACCACGTCCAGTCGTTCTACCCCCTGCTCCTGGAGGAATTCTTCGATCACCGGGTAATACTGGCTCTCCGCCGCATCGATCAGCATGGTATAGCCCCCTGGCGAGCGGATGAAGGCACAGCTGCCCTGGCCCACGTCCAGAATATAGGCGTGCATCCCGCTGGTCTGTTGAATGCCTGGGTCAGAGCCGGCATCTGCCGTGCCCTGAGGCAGCGGCGTGGGCGAAGCCGATTCCGAAGGGCTTGGGCTTTCCTCCGGCAACCATTCCTCCAGCTCTTCCAGGTGGGGGATATCCGTAATGGCAGGCATATCCGGCAGCTGATCCAGTTCCGTTTGGCCCAACAGGTATTGCAGGGCTTCCACAGGGGTTACATCCTGCTCCGCACAATACAAAAATACAGAAAATGCCAGCAGGATCACCAAAACTAGGATCTTATAAAATAAGCTCTTGCGCTGTTTGTCGCTGCTCTTTTTCCCCATTGGAACCTCCCGGTTGGTAATATACCCATATATTGTATTACATTTGCATTATAAATACCATACTTTGCGGAAAAAACCTTTTGGTTGACATTTTGTAGTGGGGAAGATACAATATTCAGGTAATTTTTCTGCAAAAAAAGCAGTAATATGTAAGGCGAGTAATTTTCGCCAGGAGGAATCATCAATATGGATAGTTTTGCGCGTTTGCGCGAAATGGTGCACGAGATGACGGGTGTGCCGGAAGAACAGATCACCCCGGAATCCACTGCGGATCAGCTGCACCTGGACTCCCTGGATATGACGGAGCTGGTGCTTTCCGTGGAAGAGGAGTTTGATGTGCTGATCGAGGATGATACGTCCATCAGCACGGTGGGCGATCTATTGCAACAGGTGGGATTGACCGCCTAAACCATGCCTGGGCAGCGAGCCCATTTGGCATTGCCCCGCAAGGGGCTTTTTCTTTGCTTATAAACCCAGCGTCCCCCCGGGGGCGGCGGCGGTTCGCAGGCCGGGGCCTACGGCCCCGGCCCGCGAACCGGGAGGCCGGCGGCCAAAGGCCGCCGGCCTCCCAGCGCGCG
>UQRU01000021.1 GCA_900543475.1 uncultured Eubacteriales bacterium | reverse complement strand
GGGGCGCGCGGGGGCGGGCGGGCGCGCGCTGCGTCCGCCGTCCCTCGCCGCGCCCCCCCCGCCCCCCGCCCCGGCCCCCCCCCCCCCCCCCCGCCGCGGGCGGGGCGCCCCCCCCCCCCCCCCCCCCCCCCCCCCCCCCCCCCCCGGGGGCTGCTTCCCCCTGCTGGGGCGTTCATATTTCCCCAATGTCCGCGATGGCGTCCCCCTCAAAGGTAAAGGCGTAGAGCCGGGCGCTTTGGAGCTGGTCCCCCTCCTGGGCGATCAGGCCCAGGAGGGTTTCCCCGTCGTTGGAAAGGGGCGGGCGGCAATATTGGAAATTTCCCAGGAAATCCTGTAAGCCGGCAAAATCCACTTCCTTGGCCAGCTCCGGGGTCAGATAGCGGAAGGCTTCCTCCTGGAACCCTTCCCGCACCGCCTCGCAAAAGGCGGTGGCCAGGCCAGTCCCGGGACCGGGCCGGACATAGGCGTGGGTAAAAAAGCCGATGACCGGTTCGCTCTCCTGGAAGCTGCCCCCGGAATAGGTATAGAAGATCCGTCGCTCATGGCCCACATAGGTACCCAGGGCATCGATGGTGGCCACTCCATTTTCTTCCAGCAGAATGTGATCCGCGCAAAGCTCCAGAGCGGCGTTCAGGTCGTTGTCCAGCATCAGCAGCCGTTCCGTCCCGCCGCCTCCGGTGCGCACCGCGGCAAATTGCCTGCCGCTGGCCCCATATACCGCCAAGGAGCCCCGGTCTCCATCCCCTAGGGCAAGGCCGGTGCGGGGCTGGCCTCCGTCCTCAATGCACAGCTTCAGGCCGCCTTCTTGGTATAGGGTCAGGGTGCGGCGGCGGTTGCCGATGGAATAGCTGAGCTGGTCCAGGGTGTGGGGGAATTGGGCGCCCGCCTGGCCGCAGGCCCGGCCCGTATGCAGGCATAGCTCGTATACCCCGCCAGGCCAGGTGCAGATGGACACATCCGCTGCGGGCCGGTTGGCCAATACGCCCCCTTCCAGCCGCAGCTTGCGGGTGACGGGCCAGCGGGGCGGGTCATCGTTAAGGGGGATGGCGCAGATATAATAATCCCCCGTGTCGCTGGCCGGCATGGCCACATGGGCGCCTTCCCCGCACTCGCCAAGCAGCTGGCCGTTTACCTCGATGAGGGCGGGACAGTCCGCTCGGATGATGATGAGGGGAACCGGGGAATAATACATGGCAAGTCCCTCCTTTGTTCTGGGCTTTTCCATGTATATGCAAGGCTTAGCCAAAGTATTTGCAATGGGCGCGGGGGTTGGGTATAATAAGGCTATCGTTTCATTCTGACAATATTTGGCGCCGGCATGGGCCGGCCAATGAAAAGGGAGGAATATTTCCATGGTCAGGCTGTGTGAGATTTTCAAGGACCCGGCAGCGTATGCGGGCCCCATCCAGGTGGCGGGCTGGGTGCGCACCGTGCGGGATAGCAAGGCCGTCGGCTTTATCGAGCTGGCGGATGGCAGCAGCTTCAAAAACGTGCAGGTGGTCTATGAGCAGGATGCCATCGACCCTCAGGTAAAGAAACAGCTTTGTACCGGCTGTGCCATTTCCGTGGCGGGGACGCTGGAGCTCACCCCCGAGGCCAAGCAGCCCTTTGAGATCAAAGCCCAGGCCATCGCCATTGAAGGCGCCTGCCAAAGCGATTACCCCCTGCAAAAGAAGCGGCATACCCTGGAATATATGCGCTCCATCCAGCATATCCGGCCCCGGGCCAATATTTTCCAGGCCACCTTCCGGGTGCGCTCCGTGGTAGCCCAGGCCATCCATCGGTATTTCGATGAAAAGGGCTTCGTATACGTCCATACCCCCATCCTCACCGGCAGCGACTGCGAGGGCGCGGGGGAGATGTTCCAGGTGACCACCCTGGATGTGGGGGATGCGCCCCGCCGGGATGACGGCCAGGTGGACTACAGCCAGGATTTCTTTGGCCGCAGCGCCAATTTGACCGTGTCCGGCCAGCTGTACGCGGAGGCCTTTGCCCTGGCCTTCCGGGACGTATATACCTTTGGCCCCACCTTCCGGGCGGAAAACAGCTATACCGCCCGCCATGCGGCGGAGTTCTGGATGATCGAGCCGGAGATGGCTTTCTGCGATCTGGCGGGGGATCTGGAGATCGCCGAGGGGATGGTCAAGTACATCATCCGCATGGTGATGGAGCGCTGTCCCGAGGAGCTGGCCTTCTTTAACCAGTTTGTGGATAAGGGGCTGTTGGAGAGGCTGGAAAACGTGGTGAACAACGATTTCCAGCGGATCACCTATACCGAGGCGGTGGACATTCTGCAAAAGAGCGGGGCGGAGTTCAAATACCCGGTGGAATGGGGCTGCGATCTGCAGACCGAGCACGAGCGGTATCTGACGGAGCAGGTGTTTAAAAAGCCCGTGTTCGTCACCGACTATCCCAAGGACATCAAGGCCTTTTATATGCGCCTCAACGACGATGGCAAGACCGTGGCCGCAGCGGATCTGTTGGTGCCCGGGGTAGGGGAGATCATCGGCGGCAGCCAGCGCGAGGAGCGGCTGGAGGTGCTGCAAAAGCGCATTGAAGAGATGGGCATGAAGCTGGAGGATTACGAATGGTATCTGGATCTGCGCAAATACGGCGGGGTCAAGCACGCGGGCTACGGCCTGGGCTTTGAGCGGATGGTGATGTACGTGACCGGCATGGCCAACATCCGGGACGTGCTGCCCTTCCCCCGCACCGCCGGCAGCATGGAAATGTAATTTACCGCATATATAAAAGGCCCGCAGCATCCCAGAGGGGAAGGCTACGGGCCTTTTTTCGCGGACGGCTAACGCAGGCGCATGTAGATAGAGGAGCAAAATAGGCCGTCTTTGACCGTAAACTCAGCGCCGCCCTGGTATTTTTCCGCGATGGAGCGGATGGAGGTAAGCCCTGTGCCGCCCCCCGGCTTGGTGGAGCGGAACAAGCCGCCCTCAGCAGGCTCCACAGCGGCGTAGCTGTTGTCCAAGGTGAGGGCCAGGATGTCGAAACGCTGGCGGCTGCGCATTTGGATGCGGGCTTGGCCTGGGGGGACATGGGCGCAGGCGGTGATGGCGTTTTCCAGTAGGTTCCCCACCACCACGCATAGGTCGCTGGCTAGGATCTGGCCCGTGTCCGCCGGGATGCTCAGCTGGATGGAAACATCTTGGATGCCCTGCTTTTTGGCCAAGTCATAGTAATAATAAGCCACTGCATTGACCACTTCGTTGTCGCATAGCTGTTGCACTTCATTGCTGGGGATGTTGGCCAGCAGCTCCTGCAGGTATGCGTTTAGCTTATCCCGCTCCCCGTTGTTGTTGAAGCTTTGGATCACTGCCAGCTGATGCCGCAGGTCATGGCGCTGTTTGCGCAGGGCTGATGCCATTTCAGAAAGCAAGGCATAGCGGGATTTTTGCGCCTCCATCTGCTTGTCCGACAGGGAAAGCTCATAGGCCAGCTGCCGGTTTTTGCTCCGCAAATCCAGGATATTCCGAATAAAATGGCCGCAAAGCAGGGAGACGATGAAGATAAAGATCAACGCCCCGATCTGGAAAAAGGAGGAAAACTGCACATCCAGCCGCAGGAAATAGTAATTGGCTAGCTCCAGCAGGGTAAACAGGGCCAACTGACAGATGGGGAAGATGAACCTTTTGGCCATGGTATTTTTCCATACAAAGGCGTCCCAAAGGATGCAGCCGCTAAAGAGCAGCAGGGCAGCAGGGGCCAGCACATGAAAGACGTACATGCTGCGGCTCAGGGCGCAGATTCCAAGCAGTTGCAACAGGACGGCTATCGCCACCGCCACCTCCAGCACCTGGCAAGCGATCTGCAAAAGCCGCTGGGTGTGCAGGGCCAAGATGGTGATCCCAAAGCGCAAAAGGGGAATGGCCATGGTAAACAGGCCCAGGAAAGCGCATACGTACAAAAAAGGCGGATTGGGGATCAACAAACCAGCCACATCGCATTCCCCAAAGAACCATAGGCCGGCGTCCAGGGCAAAGAGGCCTAGCCACAAAAACGCCGTGCCGGCCTTTTCAAAGCGGGTCACCACCAGGGCGAGCAAAAGCAGCAATAGGCCCAGGCCGATCAGGATTAGGGCAAAGAAAAAGGAAGCGCCCCCCTCCCCCACCTGTTGTAGCACCAAATGGTAGGGGCTGCCCAGCTGAATGGGATATAGGGAAAGCACTTCCCGCTGGGTGGGGAACGAATAGTAAATTTCCAAGAGCCCGCCTTCCGTGGTGGAAGGCAAAGGGATCAACTCCACGTCCGTAGGCGGGTCCAGTAAAAAAGCGGGATAGCTGCCAGGTTGGCCGTATTCATAAAGCAGCACGCCGTTAAACAATACCCGAATGGGGGAATAGGCAGTTTTTATATAGATGAAATCCTCTGGGTTAGGGTAAATATAGGTGGAGAGGGAAAAGGTGGCTAGGGCGTCCGAATAGGAGACCTGGCAGGGCAAGGAAAGGGTGGAGCTGGAGCCATCCGCTTTGGAAAGGGACATCTCCTCCAATGTGGTGATGGACAAAGGGATATCCTGTGGCTGGACAAAAGACAGCACGCTGGCGAACAGCACTAGGATCAGGATCAGCAGCAGGATGATTGGCAATTTGCCGAGATGTAAAAATAGCTTATGCATGGTTGCCTCTTTATTTATGGGAAAAGGGCATGGCAGGGGGGTGGCAAAGCCGCCCAGCCGGGATCTAGCGCCGCCAAACATCCCATGGGGCGCAGGGGAAGCAAAGGGATAAAGGCCGTTCCCCTAGGAATATCCGGCGGGAATATGGCAGGAGTTGGGCCGGCCAGAAAGGCAAAAACCTTAGGCGAGAGGCTGGCTTTTCTCCTTCCTATACAGTATAAGACAATGATGGATGCATGTCAATTTTTGAGGAATATTTCGCAAAAAACCAGGCAATTGGGCAATTATTTTCAGATTCCCCAGTGAATTTTATATAATCCGGGCGGTTTGCCAGCTGCCTATAGCCAAATGGCCCAGAAACCAATATAATAGAAACAAGCCCGCCCCAGGGACGGGGCGCATTGCCGGACGAGCCTGCCCGGGCTGGGCGCATCCGCCTGGGGGAAGGGGATGCAAGCATATCCCTTCCGGCGGGCCATACCAAATAAAGAGGAGAAAAAACAATGGATAAATTACGATGGATGATTTTGTTGCTGGTCCTGGTCCTGGGGGTCACGGGCTGCAGCAAGCCCCAGGAGGAATCTGTAGCCATAGACCCAGCTCCCACTGCCCAAGCAGAGGCGACCCCCCAGCCGGCCCAGACCCAGGCCCCCCAGCCGGAGGGAACGGCCCAGCCGGCTGGCGTCCAGGCAGGGGAGGGGACCGTGCCGGAGGCGGTGCCGGATCTTTCCGATTGGGCTTGCTATACGGGCACCATGGAGGATGGGGCGGTCGTATACCTGGCCTTTGATAGCACGGCCACGAAGGGGGTCTTTATGGCCCTGTATGACCAGGCCGGCCAAAGCGTTCTGATCTGCGGGGACTATAGCTATGACGAGGCCACCGGCGTGGAAACCATCCAGGACGGGGCAGATGGCCCGGCCATCCAGTTTGTGAACACCCCGGTGGCGGATGGGGTGTTTGCATTGCAGCTGGGGCAACAGGGCCAGGTCCAGGTAACGGAAGTAGACGCCGCCCAGGCCATGGAATGCGCCCAACGGATTCAGGCAGGGACCCAGGACGTCACGGCGGATTTCCTGACCAAGCTGGCATGACCTGGGGAAATGCGAAAGGAAGCGTCCCAGTGGGCCCGTAGGCGGGCGCAAATGGGGACGGAGGTTTTGTGGGAGAACGGTGGGAAGGCACCGTTCTCCCTTTTGTTTTGTAGGCAGCCACAGGGGATAAGCCTTGTGTGGAAGGGGCATATGGGATAAGCGGAGCAGGGGTGTATAGGCGCAACCACTGGGCCACAAGGGCCGCAAAATCGCGTGCTTCCGGCATAAGGCGCAAAAATTAAGCATATAAAAGGATAGGTATTTTGTGCCAAAGCAGGATAGGTATGCATCCAACCAATATGGGAAATAATAGGGGCAAAACCAAAATAAGGGGGATTGAAACCAAATGCGATCACAGGAAAGCCATGGCGGCTGGCGTATGGAGGAAGAACGCCTCCTTTTTGCCCAGATCGAGGCGGGGCGCAAGGAAAACCAGCCCCTCAAGGCCATATTTGCCCAAGTTGCGGCCGCTACGGGCCGCAAGCCCAACAGCGTGCGAAACTATTATTATGCCCGGGTCAAGGAGCAGGATCTACAGACCCAGGCCCTGCATGTGGGGGCATTCGTGCCCTTTGGCCAGGATGAGATCCGGCAGCTGCTGCGCCGGGTGCTCAGCGCCCAAGCAAACGGCATTTCCGTGCGGGCCTGCACCCTGGAGATGGGGGACGGGGACAATAAAGCCATGCTTCGGTATCAGAACAAATACCGGTCCCTGCTTAAGACCCGGCCGGACCTGGTACGGCAGGTGGCGGCGGAATTGGCGGCGGAAGGGGTGCATTTCGATCCCTATGCGGCGTCCCGGCAAAGCCGGGTAGGCCGGCCCCGCAAGGAGAGCCGGGTGGAAGCAGGGGAGCTGGGCAGGCTCCTTAAGCAGGTGGAGGGGGTAGACGGCGGCGCCTTGCTGGAAGAGTTCCACGCCCTGGCCCTGCGGGCCCGGGAACAGAAGCACGCCAGCCAGGAGACCTCCGCCCTCAAGGCCTATAACGCCACCCTGCGGGAGCGGCTGGAGCGGCAGAATGCAGAGCTGGAGGCCCAGCGGGAGCGGTTTCACGCCCTATTGGGCATGTACCGGCAGCTGCTGGGGGCAAACCGGGAGTTTTTGTCCACCAGCGGCATTGCGGGGATGGGGTCCCTTTCCGGCTATGTGCGGGATCTTTCCCGCTCCGTGGCCGCCGGGGAGGCGGCGCTGGGGGATGTGAGCAGCTAAAGGGGAGACCATGGGCGAGGGGGAAGGCAGCATAGGCCGCCGCCCCCTTGCTTTCTTTGGGGCCGCCCCAAGGACGTATCCGATCCCGTACGGAATGTGGTATAATCGAATATATCACAATGGAAAAAGGACGGAACCACCATGGACGACCTGTTTACCCGCCAGGCCCAACGCAACGCCCCCCTGGCGGACCGGATGCGGCCTAGAAACCTGGATGAATTTATCGGACAAGACCATATCGTAGGCCCTGGACGGCTGCTGCGCCGGGCCATTGAGACGGATAGCTTGCAATCCTCCATATTTTTTGGCCCGCCGGGCTGCGGCAAAACCACCCTGGCCGCCATCGTGGCCAACAGCACCCATTCGGCCTTTGTGAAGATGAATGCGGTCACCGCCGGGGTGAAGGAGCTGCGGGAGGTGCTGGCGGAGGCGGAATCCCAGCTGAAGCTGTACGGCCGCCCCACCTACCTGCTGCTGGACGAGTGCCACCGCTGGAGCAAGGCCCAAAGCGATGCCCTGCTCCCGGCCTTGGAGACGGGGGTGGTGCGCTTCATCGGCTCCACCACGGAAAACCCCATGATCGCCATGACCGGCGCCATTGTGAGCCGGTGCAGGCTCTTTCAGTTTTACCCCCTCAGCGTGGAGGATGTGAAAAAAAGCATGCTGACGGCCTTAGCGGACCGGGAGCGGGGCCTGGGGGACTACCATGCCCAGGTGGACCCGGAAGCCCTGGACCATATCGCCCGCATCGCCAATGGGGACGCCCGGGCAGCCCTCAACGCCATCGAGCTGGCGGTGCGCACCACCAAGCCCGTGGATGGGGTCATCCACATTACGGTGGAGATCGCCGGGGAGAGCATCCAGAAAAAGGTGATGAAGTGCGACGAGCAGCAATATTACGATATGCTCTCCGCCTTCTGCAAAAGCCTGCGGGGCGGGGACAGCGACGCAGCCATCGCCTGGTTCGCCCGGCTGATCTACGGGGGCGTGGACCCCAGGATCATCTGTAGGCGGCTCATCGCCCATGCCTCCGAGGACATCGGCCTGGCCAATCCCCAGGCCATGGTCCAGGCGGTGGCGGCGGCCCAGGCCTTGGAGCTGATCGGCCTGCCGGAAGCCCGGCTGTCCATCATCCAGGCCATCATCTTTTTGTGCGAAAGCCCCAAGTCCAACGGGGTGGTCATGGCCCTGGACGCGGCCTTTCGGGATGCGGAGGCCATCCCGGACCAGCCGGTGCCCATCCATCTTCGGGACACCTCCTTCCGGGGGGCGGACAAGCTGGGCCATGGCAAGGGATACAAATACCCTCACGACTTTCCCGGCCATGTGGTGGAGCAGGAATACATGCCCCCCAGCGTGAAGGGAAAACGGTACTATATCCCCGGGGAGCTGGGGAGTGAAGGAAAGATACGGCAAAATCATATCAAGCAAGGGAAGATAAAGGAATGATCCAAGAAGCGATAGCCCAGCGGGTGCTGGATGCGGCCCTGGAAACCGGGGGCGATTTTTCGGAATTGTTTATGGAGGATACCGAATCCCACAGCATCTCCATGCTTAACGGCACGGTGGAAAACGCTACCTACCGCCGCCGGACAGGGGCGGGGGTGCGGGTGCTCAAAGGGGAGCAAAGCGCCTATGCCTATACGGCGGACACCTCGGAGGCGGCCCTGTTGGAGGCGGCCCGTGGGGCGGCTGCGGCGCTGGAGGGGAAGAAAACCCTAGAAGCCGCGGTGGCCGCCACCAAGCGGCCGGCCGTCTATGGCCCCACGATCCCCTTTGACACGGTGGACAACCAGCGGCGGATCCAGCTGCTCCGGCAGGGGACCGCCGCGGCCCAGGCCGAATCCGGGGAGATCGCCCGGGTGGTGGCGGGCTATGGGGATGTGGACCAGCGGATCCTGGTCTGCAACAGCCAGGGGGTATGGGCGGAGGACCGGCGGCCCCGTACCCGGCTGTCCATCGACGCGGTGGCGGAGGCCGGCGGGGAATACCAGACCGGCGCGGAGCGGCCGGCGGCGGGGAAGGGCTTTGAGGCCTATGCCTGCATCGACCCGGAGGAGGCCGGCCGGCAGGCGGCCAAGACCGCGGTGACCATGCTCCACGCCCCCCAGTGCCCGGCGGGATTTTTGCCGGTGGTCATCGACGGGGGGTTCGGCGGGGTGATCCTGCACGAGGCCTGCGTCCACTCCCTGGAGGCCACGTCGGTGGCCAAGGGCAATTCGGAATTTTGCGGCAAGCTGGGCCAGCAGATCGCCAGTTCTCTGGTGACCGCCATCGACGACGGCACCCTGCCGGGGGAATGGGGCAGCATTCGGGTGGACGACGAAGGGACCCCTTCCCAGCGGAACGTGCTGATCGAAAAGGGCGTGCTAAAAACCTATCTGGTGGACACCCTGGGCGGCCGGATCATGGGGATGCCGGTGACGGGGAGCGCCCGGCGGGAAAGCTATGAATACGCCCCCACCAGCCGGATGACCAATACCTTCTTCGCCCCGGGCACGGACGATGAGGAGGAGATGCTGGCCACCATGGGAGAGGGGCTGTTTGCCCGGCGGATGGGCGGCGGCTCCGTGAACCCCCTTACCGGGGAATTCAACTTCGCGGTGCTGGAGGGCTATTGGGTGCGGGACGGGAAGATCCTGTGCCCGGTGCGGGGGGCGTCCCTGATCGGCCGGGGGGCCCAGGTGCTCATGTCCATCGACCGGATCGGCCGGCACATGTGGATGGGCTACGGCATGTGCGGCTCCCGTTCAGGCAGCGTGCCCACCAACGTGGGCCAGCCCCGTATCCGGGTAACCGGTATGACCATCGGCGGCAAAGGAGGGAAGCTGTAATGGATCGCAAGCAATTTCGGGAGGCGGCCTTTGCCAAGGCCCTGCAAGCAGGCTGCACCGGTGCGGAATTGGTGGTTACCGGCGGGGAGGAATTTGGCGCGGGGGTCCAGGCGGGCAAGCTGGATACCTATACCGTGAGCCGGACCCAGGCTTTTGGGTTAAGGGTGCAATATAAGGGGAAGAACGGCTATGCCAGCACCGAGGCCCCGGAGGACCCGGGGGCTTTGGTGGCGGCGGCCATGGATAACGCGGCGGCGGTGGAGACCGAGGACGCGCATCCCATGGCGGAGCCGGCGGCCTATCCGGCCATTACCCCGCCCCCGGACGCCCTGGCGGGCATGGGGAACCGGGAGAAGATCCGGCTGTGCCGGGAGCTGGAGGCCATGACATTGGCCCAGGACCCCCGGGTGAAGCGGGTGGCCAGCTGTAAGGTGATCACGGTCAAAGGCTATGGGGCCATCTACAATACCCTGGGCCTAAACGCCCAGCGGGAGGACGCCCTTTCCTGCATCCTGGTGAACGCCATTTTGGAGGACGGGGCGGAGGTCCACGACGGGGGCGCCTTCCGGGCCCGGGGGGAAGCCCTGGATCTGGCGGGCTGCGCCCGGGAAGCGGTGGCGGAGGCGGCCGCCCAGTTTGGGGGCAAGCCGGTGGCGCCGGGGAAATACCGGGTGCTCCTGCGCAACGATGCGGCCTATAGCCTGCTTTCCGCCTTTTCCGGCATGTTCTCCGCGGACGCGGCCCAAAAGGGCCTGTCTCTTTTAGCCGGCCGGGAAGGGGAGCAGGTGGCGGCGCCCCAGGTAAACCTGGTGGACGATCCCTTTTACCGGGACAATCCCATGGCCTTTGACGACGAAGGCAGCCCCACCCGATATAAAGCCGTTATCCAGCAGGGCCGGCTACAGACCCTTTTGCATAACCTCAAGACCGCCCGCAAAGCCGGGATCGCCACCACCGGCAACGGCGGCCGGGGCGGGGCGAGCAGCCCGGTGGGGGTGCAGCCCAGCAATTTATATATCCCCAAAGGGGCGCTGGAACCGGCGGCCCTGTATCAAGCCCTGGGGGACGGGCTGCTTATCACGGAGCTATCCGGCCTCCATGCCGGGGTCAACAGCATCAGCGGGGAGTTTTCCCTGCTGTGCAAGGGCCAGATGCTAAAGGGGGGACAGCCGGTCAGGCCGGTGGCCTACATCACCCTGGGAGGCAGCTTTTTGGGCCTGCTCCAGGGGGTGGAAGGGATCGGGACGGATCTGAAGTTTTCTTTGCCCTCCGGGGCCTGCTTCGGCAGCCCCAGCTTGTTGATCGGCGGCTTGATGGTATCGGGCCAGGGTTGAGGCCATAGGGGGGGCGGGCTCCCTCCCGCCACCCTCCCCGCTGAGGCGGGGAAGGCTGGGAACATTTGACATACAGGGCTTTTTGGAGTATAGTTAAAAGTAGGGAAACTTTGTCATGTAAGCTGGACAGGTCCTTGGCCTGCGGAAAGGGGGACGTACGCATGTTTTCGGTGGGCGATCAGGTCTGCTATCCTATGCACGGCGTGGGCGTGGTGGAAAAGATCGAAGAGCGCACGGTTTTGGGCGAAACTGCCCAGTATTATGTGCTCCGCTTCATATCCAACAAGATGACGGCGCTGGTGCCTGTAGCCACCGCAAAAAGCGTAGGCCTGCGTCCCGTCATTGGGGAAGAGGAGTGCAAAGGGGTGCTGGAATACCTCCAGAGCGAGCCCTGCAAGGAGAGCGATAACTGGAACCAGCGCTACCGGGATAACTTCGCCAAGCTGAAGCAGGGGGATATCTACGACGTGGCGGACGTGGTCAAGTGCCTGAAAAAACGGGATACGGACCGGGGCCTTTCCGCCGGGGAGCGCAAGATGCTCATGACCGCCCGGCAGGTGCTCATCGCGGAGCTTTCCGCGGCCAGCGGCCAGGATTCCGCCTCCCTGCGGGATATGATGGACTGATCCCTCGGGCGGCTTCCGGCCTTTAGACCCCATACGGAAATTCGGTGCGGCGTTTCAAATTCAGGCAAACGCCGCGTTTTACAGGCGCAAAGGAGCCTGCAATACAATCTATGAGACAAGGGGGGGCAATTGTTTGGCCAAAAAAGTTGCAAGACTGATCCTAGCCCTATGCGGGGCTGCGGTGGGTGTTGCGCTTGTGGCGGCGGTGGACAGCATGATCGTGGCGCTGGGGTACAGGAGTCTTTATGACACTATGTATACCTGGGGCGTGGCGCTGGTGTATGTGGCGGCGGGCATTTTTATTGCAATTATTTTTTATTTATTATCCCCGTACCCCATCACCCTGTTCACCAAATGCATAAGCGCGGCGGAAGCCTACTTGAGCCAGATGGCGCTCGAGGATATCTTCTATTGCGTCATCGGCTTGATCGTAGGCTTGGTGGTGGCGTTCCTGGTCAGCACCTTGACGGCGGGCATCCAGGCCGGCTGGTTGCGCTTTGCCGTGGACGTGCTCCTGTATGTGAGCCTGGCCTACCTGGGCTGGGCGGTCATGCACAAGCGCCGGGGGGAGCTGACGCCTCCAGGCTGGCTGGCCCGGAGCCGGGGCGGCAAGGCCAAGGAGGGGAGCGCCCGGCCTAAGCTGCTGGATACCTCGGTGATCATCGACGGGCGGATCGCGGATATCTGCGCCACGGGCATCATCGAAGGCACCCTGGTGGTGCCAAAGTTCGTGCTCACGGAGCTGCAGCATATCGCCGATAGCCCGGATACCCTCAAGCGCAACCGGGGCCGCCGGGGCCTGGATATCCTCAAGTATATCCAGGAAAGCGGGTCTGTGCCCGTGGTGATCCAGGATAAGGACTATGCGGACATCGCCGAGGTGGACGCCAAGCTGATCCGCTTGGCCTACGAGATGGGCGGCGTGGTGGTGACCAACGACTACAACCTAAACAAGGTGGCAGGGGTGCAAAACGTGCCGGTGCTCAACATCAACGAGCTGGCCAACGCCATCAAGCCCTTGGCCCTGCCCGGGGAGGAGATGGAGGCCGCCATCGTGAAGGAAGGAAAAGAAGCCGGCCAGGGGGTGGCCTATCTGGACGACGGCACCATGATCGTGGTGGAAGCCGGGAAACGCTACCTGGGCGAGACCGTTACCGTGCTGGTGACCAGCGTATTGCAGACCTCCGCAGGCCGGATGATCTTTGCAAAAGTCAAGTAAAAAAAGGAGAACCCATCAACCGCCAATATCATATAAAAAAACTTTAGAAAAGAGCCAATATCCGTTGACATTGTTGACAAGCAGTGGTACACTAATATACTGCGTCAACATGGTAATCTGCGGGTATTGGCTGTGTTTGCTGGAAACAAATGCCACAAAACAGGTATATTTGTTCCAGCAAATGGAAAAGATCAGCAAGGGTGACGCAATCTATTATAAGCCGTATTTATACGGCCAAATCAAGTGAGGGAGTGAACGCGATGGTGCATGAGGTGCAGATGGGCAAAAAGACGCGCATGAGCTTTTCCCGGATCAACGAAGTCCTCGACATGCCGGACCTGATCGAAGTCCAGAAAAATTCCTACCGGCGTTTTGTGGAGGAGGATCTGAAGGAGGTGCTCGCCGATGTTTCGCCGATCACGGACTATTCCGAAAAGCTCATCCTCGAATTCGTGGACTATAAGATCGACTTCGAGCATCCCAAATACCCTGTGGAGGAGTGCAAAGAACGGGATGTAAACTATTCCGCGCCACTGCGAGTCACCGTGCGCCTTATAAATAAAGAAACGGGAGAGGTGAAGGAGCAGCCGGTATTCATGGGGGATTTCCCCCTGATGACCGAGCAGGGCACCTTCATCATCAACGGTGCGGAGCGGGTTATTGTCAGCCAGCTGGTCCGTTCCCCCGGCGTATATTTTTCCGAGGCCATCGACAAGGTGGGCAAGCACCTGTTTTCCGCCCAGGTCATCCCCAACCGGGGGGCCTGGCTGGAATATGAAACCGACTCAAACGAGATCCTGTACGTGAAGATCGACCGGCAGCGCAAGGTGTTCATCACGGCGCTTTTGCGCGCCCTGGGCTATGGCACCAACGCGGAGATCGTGGATCTTTTGGGGGAGGAAGAGCGGCTGCTGACCACCCTGGAAAAGGATACCACCCACAGCGTGGAGGACGGCCTGATCGAGATCTATAAGCGGCAGCGCCCCGGCGAGCCGCCCACCGAGGAGAGCGCCCGGAGCCTGCTCAACGCCCTCTTCTTTGATAAGCGGTACGACCTGGCCCGGGTCGGCCGGTATAAGTTTAACAAAAAGCTGTCCCTGGCGGCCCGGATCAGCGGGTTCATTGCCGCCGAGGACGTGATCGACCCCGCCACCGGCGAGGTGTTGCTAAGCGCCGGCAACCACATCAGCCGGGAGCAGGCACGCCTGGTGGAAAACGCAGGTGTCCATGCGGTCTATTTGCAGATCGAGGATAAAAAGATCAAGGTGTTGGGGAACCGGTTCGTGGACGCCAGCACTTATTTGCCCTTTGATCCGGAAGATGCGGGCCTGAACGAAAAGGTGTATCATCCCGCCCTGGTGGCCCTGCTGGAAGAAGGGAAGGATCTGGATGAGCCGGGGCTCAAGGCCTTGCTGCGCAGCCATGTCCACGACCTGATCCCCCGGCATATCGTGCCGGATGACATCATCGCCTCCATCAGCTATCTGATCGGCATGAATTACGGCATCGGCCGTACCGACGATATCGACCACCTGGGCAACCGCCGGATCCGCAGCGTAGGCGAGCTGCTGCAAAACCAGATCCGGGTGGGCATGACCCGCTTGGAGCGGGTGGTGCGGGAGCGGATGAGCCTGCAGGATATGGAGACCGCCATGCCCTCCAGCCTGATCAACATCCGGCCGGTCACCGCCGCCATCAAGGAGTTTTTCGGCTCCTCCCAGCTTTCCCAGTTCATGGACCAGACCAATCCCCTGGCGGAGCTGACCCACAAGCGCCGGCTGTCCGCCCTGGGCCCCGGCGGCCTGAACCGGGAGCGGGCCACCTTCGACGTGCGGGACGTGCACTTTTCCCACTATGGCCGTATGTGCCCCATCGAGACCCCTGAAGGCCCCAACATCGGCCTGATCAACTCCCTGTCCACCTATGCCCGCATCAACAAGTACGGGTTTATCGAGGCCCCCTACCGGAAGGTGGACGCGGCCAATAAGAACATCCTGGGGGAGATCGTATACCTGACCGCCGACGAGGAGGACGACTTCATCGTGGCCCAGGCCAACGAGCCCACCGTGGAAAAGGACGGCAAGGTGTGGTTCAAGCGGGACCGTGTGGTGGCCCGGCGGCTGGATGAGATCATCGAGGTGAAGTCCACGGAGGTGGACTATATGGACGTTTCCCCCAAGCAGCTGGTATCCGTGGCCACGGCCATGATCCCCTTCTTGGAAAACGACGACGCCAACCGGGCCCTGATGGGCTCCAACATGCAGCGCCAGGCGGTGCCCCTGCTGATGCCGGAGGCCCCCATCGTGGGCACGGGCATGGAATATAAGGCGGCCCATGACTCCGGCGTGGTGATCCTGGCCCGGGAAGCCGGCGTGGTGGCCCGGGTGGACGCGGATAAGATCGTCATCCGGGGGGACGATGGGATCAACCATACCTACCGGATCCTCAAGTTCAAGCGTTCCAACCAAGGCACCTGCATCAACCAGCGGCCCATCGTATACAAGGGCGAGCGGGTGGTGCCCGGCCAGGTGATCGCCGACGGCGCCAGCACCGATAAGGGGGAGATCGCCCTGGGCCGGAACATCCTCATCGGGTTCATGACCTGGGAGGGCTACAATTACGAAGACGCGGTCCTCATCAGCGAAAAGCTGGTGAAGGAAGATATTTATACCTCCATCCACATCGAGGAGCATGAGACCGAAGCCCGGGATACCAAGCTGGGCGA
This sequence comes from uncultured Eubacteriales bacterium, assembly GCA_900543475.1. GTDB lineage: Bacteria > Bacillota > Clostridia > Christensenellales > CAG-138 > Pelethousia > Pelethousia gallinarum. The sequence goes on along the minus strand of UQRU01000021.1, from coordinate 10,681 downwards.
GGAGGAGATCACCCGGGATATCCCCAACGTGGGCGAGGACGCTTTGGCGGACCTGGATGAGCGGGGCATCATCCGCATCGGCGCGGAGGTGCGCAGCGGCGACATCCTGGTGGGCAAGGTGACCCCCAAGGGAGAGACCGAGCTCACCGCCGAGGAGCGGCTGCTCCGGGCCATCTTCGGGGAAAAGGCCCGGGAGGTGCGGGATACCTCCCTGCGGGTGCCCCACGGGGAAGGCGGCGTGATCGTGGACGTGAAGGTATTCACCCGAGAGAACAAAGACGAGCTGCCCCCAGGGGTCAACGAGCTGGTGCGGGTGTACATCGCCCAGAAGCGCAAGCTCTCCGTCGGGGATAAGATGGCGGGCCGCCACGGCAACAAGGGCGTGGTTTCCCGGATCCTGCCGGAGGAGGATATGCCCTTCCTGCCGGACGGCACCCCCCTGCAGATCGTGCTGAACCCCCTGGGCGTGCCCAGCCGTATGAACATCGGCCAGATCCTGGAGCTGCATCTGGGCATGGCTGCCAAGAGCCTGGGCTGGAACATCGCCACCCCGGTATTCGACGGGGCCACGGAGGAGGATATCAAGTCCCTGCTCCAGCAGGCGGGCCGGGATTGGGACGGCAAGACCGTCCTGTACGACGGCCGCACCGGCGAGCCCTTTGAGAACCGGGTATCCGTGGGCTATATGTATTACCTCAAGCTCCACCACCTGGTGGACGATAAGATCCACGCCCGCTCCACCGGCCCTTACAGCCTGGTGACCCAGCAGCCCCTGGGGGGCAAGGCCCAGTTCGGCGGCCAGCGGTTCGGCGAAATGGAAGTGTGGGCCCTGGAGGCCTATGGCGCGGCCAACACCCTGCAGGAGATCCTCACCGTCAAGAGCGACGATGTGGTGGGCCGTGTAAAGACCTACGAGGCCATCGTGAAGGGCGAAAACGTGCCGGAGCCCGGCGTGCCGGAATCCTTTAAGGTGCTCATCAAGGAGCTCCAGAGCCTGGGCCTGGATATCAAGGTCTTGTCCGATACCAAGGAGGAGATCAAGATCGGCGAGATGGTGGACGACGACGACGGCGCGCCCTTGGATGTGAACATCGCAGGCACCGAGGACGATCCTGGCTTGATGCCTGGCGGCGCGGAGTTCACCGAATTTGACGACTTCGACTTCGGGGATGACGACGACCTGGGCGATGACGATGACGACGACGGGAAGGACGACTTGGACGCGGACTTTGGCGCGGGCTTTTCCGTGCTGGACGCGGAGGATGAGCAGGTTTAATACCACAGGGCTGAAGGGAGAGGAAAGCAATTGTTCGAATTGACCAATTTCGATGCGATACAGATCGGCCTGGCTTCCCCGGAAAAGATCCGGGAATGGTCCCATGGCGAGGTAAAAAAGCCGGAGACCATCAATTACCGCACCCTCAAGCCTGAGCGGGACGGCCTGTTCTGCGAGCGGATCTTCGGGCCCACCAAGGACTGGGAATGCCACTGCGGCCGCTATAAGCGGGTGCGGTATAAGGGCGTGGTATGCGATAAGTGCGGCGTGGAGGTGACCCGGGCCAAGGTGCGCCGGGAGCGCATGGGCCACATTGAGCTGGCCGCGCCGGTATCCCACATCTGGTATTTCAAGGGGATCCCTTGCCGGATGAAGATGCTGCTGGATATGTCCCCCCGGAACCTGGAAAAGGTGCTGTATTTCGCCGCCTTTGTGGTGACGGACCCGGGGGATACCCCCCTGTTGTATAAGCAGGTGCTCTCGGATAAGGAATACCGGGAGGCCCAGGCGGAATACGGCCCCAAGGCCTTCAAGGCCGGCATGGGGGCGGAGGCCATCAAGGAGCTGCTGTTGCAGCTGGACCTGGAAAAGCTGGAAGGGGAGCTGCGGGCGGAGATCGCCAACTCCTCCGGCCAGAAGCGCTCCAACGCCATCAAGCGGCTGGAGGTGGTGGAGGCCTTCCTCAAGAGCGGCAACAAGCCCGAGTGGATCATCATGGACGTGATCCCGGTGATCCCGCCGGAGCTGCGGCCTATGGTACAGCTGGACGGCGGCCGGTTCGCCACCTCGGACCTAAACGACCTGTACCGCCGGGTCATCAACCGGAACAACCGGCTTAAGCGGCTCCTGGAGCTGCGGGCGCCGGACATCATTGTGCGCAACGAAAAGCGGATGCTTCAGGAGGCCGTGGACGCCCTCATCGACAACGGCCGCCGGGGCCGCCCTGTTACGGGCCCGGGCAACCGGCCCCTTAAGTCCCTTTCGGATATGCTCCGGGGCAAGCAGGGGCGCTTCCGCCAGAACCTGCTGGGCAAGCGGGTGGACTATTCCGGCCGTTCGGTTATCGTGGTAGGGCCGGAGCTGAAAATGTACCAGTGCGGCCTGCCCAAGGAAATGGCCTTGGAGCTGTTTAAGCCCTTCGTCATGAAGAAGCTGGTGGAGGACGCCTACGCCCATAACATCAAGAGCGCCAAGCGGATGGTGGAACGGGTCAAACCCGAGGTGTGGGACGTGTTGGAAAACGTCATCAAGGAACACCCGGTGCTGCTGAACCGTGCGCCTACCCTGCACCGCCTGGGCATCCAGGCCTTTGAGCCGGTGCTGGTGGAAGGCCGGGCCATCAAGCTCCATCCCCTGGTGTGTACCGCCTTTAACGCGGACTTCGACGGCGACCAGATGGCCGTGCATGTACCCTTGAGCGTGGAAGCCCAGTCGGAAGCCCGCTTCCTGATGCTGGCCTCCAACAACATCCTTAAGCCCCAGGACGGTAAGCCGGTGGCTTGTCCCACCCAGGATATGGTCATGGGTTGCTATTACCTGACCCTCCAGCGGGACGGCCTCAAAGGGGAAGGCAAGGCGTTTTGCAGCGAGGACGAGGCTTCCATGGCCTATCAGACCGGGGTCATCGCCCTGCAGAGCAAGATCAAGGTCCGCATTGAGCGGGAGTGGCAGGGCAAAACCTACCGCCGGGTCATCGATACCAGCTTGGGCCGCCTGATCTTCAACAATGCCATTCCCCAGGACCTGGGCTATGTGCCCCGGGAGACCTTGGACGACATGTTCAAGTTGGAAGTGGATAAGCTGGTGGTGAAGAAGGACCTGGGCAACATCGTGGACCGCTGCTACCGCCGCTATGGGGCCACCCGCACCAGCGAGGTGCTGGACGATATCAAGGCCCTGGGCTACAAATATTCCACCAAGGGCGGCATCACCGTCGGCTTCCAGGACATCACCGTGCCGGAGAAGAAGAAGGAGATCCTGGCCGACGCGGAGCGGGAAGTGGAGCAGATCGATAACCTGTTCCGCAACGGTATGCTCACCGGCGCAGAGCGCCGGCGGGACGTGATCGCGGTATGGGAAAAGGCCACGGACGACGTGACCGACGCCCTGATGAAGACCCTGGATCAGTACAATCCCATCTACATGATGGCCAATTCCGGCGCCCGCGGTAGCACCAACCAGATCCGTCAGCTGGCGGGGATGCGCGGCCTGATGGCCGACCCGTCCGGCCAGATCATCGAGGTGCCCATCCGGGCCAACTTCCGGGAAGGCTTGACGGTGTTGGAGTTCTTCATCTCCTCCCACGGCGCCCGGAAGGGTTTGGCGGATACGGCCCTGCGTACGGCGGACTCGGGCTATCTGACCCGCCGCCTGGTGGACGTATCCCAGGACGTGATCATCCGGGAGGAGGATTGCTGCCAGAGCCGGGGCGAAAGCCCCAAGGGTATGCCCATCTCCGCCATCCTGGACGGCAACAACGTGGTGGAGCCCCTGGGGGACCGGCTGTTGGGCCGGTATACCGCAGAGGATGTGTACGATCCCAATACCGGGGAGCTGATCATCGGCTGCAACCAGCTGATTACCTATAATATACGGGATCAGATCATCGCCGCAGGGATCAAGACCGTCCAGTGCCGCAGCGTATTTACCTGCCGCAGCGAGTGCGGCGTTTGCGCCAAGTGCTATGGCGCCAACCTGGCCACCGGCGGCCCGGTGGACATCGGCGAGGCGGTGGGCATCATCGCGGCCCAAGCCATCGGCGAGCCGGGCACCCAGCTCACCATGCGTACCTTCCACACCGGCGGCGTGGCCAGCGCGGACGATATCACCCAAGGTCTTCCCCGTGTGGTGGAAATCTTTGAGGCCCGTAAGCCCAAGGGCTTGGCGGTGATCTCCGAGATCAACGGCACCGTGTCCCTCACCGAAGGGAAAAAGCGGGAGGCCACCATCACCAACGAGGAAGGGGAGACCGCCAAGTACCTGATCCCCTTCGGCTCCAAGCTGCGGGTCCGGGATGGGGACGTGATCGAGGCGGGCGACGAGCTCACCGACGGCTCCATCAACCCCAACGATATCCTGAAGATCAAGGGCGTCAAGGGGGTGCAGGCCTATATGCTCAAGGAGGTCCAGAGCGTATACCGGCTCCAGGGCGTGGAGATCGCGGATAAGCACATCGAGGTGATCATCCGCCAGATGCTCCGCAAGGTCCAGGTGGAGGATGCAGGGGATACGGATATGCTGCCCGGCGAGCTGGTGGATATCTTCCACTTTGAAAATGAGAACGAAAAGGCCGTGATGGCTGGGCTACAGCCGGCCATCGCCAAGCGGAAACTGTTGGGTATCACAAAGGCGGCCCTGGCTACGGATTCCTTCCTGTCCGCCGCCTCCTTCCAGGAGACCACCAGGGTGCTGACCGAAGCCGCCATCAAGGGCAAGGTAGACCCCTTGGTAGGCTTGAAGGAAAACGTGATCATCGGCAAGCTGATCCCTGCGGGCATCGGGCTCAAGCGTTATCGCAACGTGGAAGTGGAGCCCTTGGAAGGCGCCGCGACCCCTATGCAGCCATAAGGAGGAGCCATGGAGGATAGGCAGTATACCAATACCAGTTGCCCTCTGTATGAGACCGTGTATTGCCAGCGGCTGAATATGCGCAGCTGCGATATGTGCCCGGCGAGGAACCCCAACAACGTGCAATCCATCCAGGCCGACCTGGACGCGGTGGCCCAGCTGATGCCCATGGAGGATCTGGCGCCGCTGTTCCATACGGAGCAGTGCGTGCTGTGCAAGGGCGAGCCGGGCAAGCGGGTCTGTTACGGGATGACGGACCTGGGCAATCCGGAGCCCAAGCGGGAAGGCCGCAACTTCATCGGCATGAAGACCAAGCTGCGGATCGGGTCCCTGCTGCCCATCCAGCTTAGCTGCTGCGCCGCCTGCCGGCGCAGATTCCAGCTGGCCTCCTATGCGCCCGTGCTTACACCGGTGGCCGCAGGCGTTTTGAGCCTGGTAGCCCTGGGGATCACCCCGGTGCGCACGGCCTTGGCCAGCCTCCATGCGGTGGTGCCCCTGCTGCTGTTTGTGGCGGTGGTGGGCCTGGCCGCCCTGTTGGGCCGGCTGTGGCAGGCCAGTATGCTGCGCCGCTTTGAAAAGGATACGTACATGAATATCATGGAGCAGCCTTTTTTGGCGGATTTGCAGCGGTTTGGCTGGTTTGAACTGCAACGGGAAAAGAAAATGTCCCACCTGATTTTTTCCAAGGAGCGGCTCAAGCAGGGCATGTATACCAAATAGCCGCCCTGGATAAGAAAAATAGGGCGAATTAGCCAAAAACATTTGACAGCGCCCTTGAAAAATGCTACAATACGCGTGCTGTGCTTAAATGAGGCAGTACGCGTTTTCTTCGGCTGCAAGGCCGAAAAAACGCCCATCTATCGCGGAAAATATCCCCTTCAAGGGGTTGCAGGGGATTTTCTTGATATAGATACTACGATACGATTTTGCTAGAAAAGGAGTACCTTATGCCGACGATTAACCAACTGGTCCGTAAGGGCCGGGAGCAGGTGGAGTATAAGTCCAATGCGCCTATCCTCAAGCAATGCCCCCAGCGCCGCGGCGTTTGCACCGCTGTGCGTACCATGACCCCCAAAAAGCCGAATTCCGCTTTGCGTAAAATTGCCCGTGTCCGTCTTTCCGACGGCCTTGAGGGCACCGCTTATATCCCTGGCATCGGCCACAACCTCCAGGAGCACTCCGTGGTGCTGATCCGCGGCGGCCGTGTAAAGGACCTGCCCGGCGTGCGTTACCACATCATCCGCGGCGCCCTGGATACCGCTGGCGTTGCCAACCGGCACCAGGCCCGTTCCCTCTATGGCGCCAAGCGGCCCAAGACCAAGTAAAGGAGGAAATAAGCGATGCCTAGACGTGGATTTATTCCTAAGCGCGAGGTCCTGGACGATCCCATGTACGGCGGCAAGGTGGTCACCAAGCTGATCAACCAGGTAATGCTGGATGGCAAGCGGGGCACCGCCCAGAAAGCCTGCTACGGCGCGTTTGAGATCATTCGTGAAAAGACTGGCCGGGAGCCCATTGAGGTTTTTGAGCAGGCCATGAACAACATCATGCCTGTGGTAGAGGTCAAGGCCCGCCGGGTGGGCGGCGCCACCTACCAGGTGCCCATCGAGATCCGCCCCGAGCGGCGGCAGACCCTGGGCCTTCGCTGGCTGGTGAACTATAGCCGCAGCCGCGGCGAGCGCACCATGATGGAGCGCCTTGCGGGCGAGATCATGGATGCGGCCAATTCCACCGGTTCCGCCTTCAAGAAGAAGGAAGATACCCACAAGATGGCCGAGGCCAACCGTGCCTTTGCCCATTACCGGTGGTAACCGGCTGAACCAAATCGTGATTTTCGGAGCGGCGTGTATTTTCGCGCCGCTCCTACAATGCAAACTGGAAGGAAAGGAGGCGTGGATATGCCAAGAGAGACCTCTTTGGAACATACCAGGAACATCGGCATCATGGCGCATATCGATGCCGGAAAAACAACAACGACAGAACGGATCCTGTTTTATACAGGCAAGATCCATAAAGTAGGCGAGGTGCACGAGGGCGCAGCCACCATGGACTTCATGGTGCAGGAGCAGGAGCGGGGCATTACCATCGCTTCCGCCGCCACCACCGCCTATTGGCGGGGCCACCGGATCAACATCATCGACACCCCGGGCCACGTGGACTTTACCGTGGAGGTGGAGCGTTCCCTTCGGGTGCTGGACGGCGCCGTGGCGGTATTTTGCGCCAAAGGGGGCGTGGAGCCCCAGAGCGAGACGGTATGGCGGCAGGCCAGCAAATACGGCGTGCCTCGTATCGCCTATGTAAACAAGATGGACATCACCGGCGCGGACTTCTACAACGTGGTGCGTATGATGAAGGACCGGCTGGGAGCCAACGCAGTACCCATCCAGCTCCCCATCGGCAAGGAAGGGGATTTCGTCGGCATGGTGGACCTGATCGCCATGAAGGCGGAGGTCTATTACGATAACGACGGCATTGACGTGCGGGAGGAAGAGATCCCGGCGGATATGCGGGAACAGGCGGAGGAATACCGGGCCGCCCTGCTGGATGCGGTGGCGGAGGAGGATGACGAGATCCTGGAGCGGTACCTGAACGGGGAAGAGCTTTCCCGGGAGGAGATCCTCCGCTGTATCCGCAAGGGGACCATCGCCAACCGGGTCGTACCGGTTTGCTGCGGCACCTCCTACCGGAACAAGGGGGTACAGCCCCTGCTCAACGCCATCGTGGACTTTATGCCTTCGCCCCTGGATGTGCCCGCCCCTGTGGGTACGGATAAATCCGGGGAAAAGCGCATCGAGACCGTGTGCGCTGACGATGCCCCCTTTGCCGCCCTGGCTTTCAAGATCGTAGCGGACCCCTTTGTGGGCAAGCTGGCCTTTACCCGCATTTATAGCGGCACCCTCAAGTCCGGCACCTACGTGTACAATTCCAGCAAGGGCAAGCGGGAGCGCATCGGCAAGATCATGCTGATCCATGCCGCCAGCCGTACGGAGGTTTCCGAAGCCTACGCCGGGGACATTTGCGCCATCGTGGGCCTGAAGGAAACCGGCACGGGGGATACCCTGTGCACAGAGGGCAAGCAGCTGCTGCTGGAGTCCATGGACTTCCCGGACCCGGTGATCCGGGTGGCTATTGAGCCCAAGACCAAGGCCGGCCAGGAAAAGATGACCGCCGCGTTGATCAAGCTGGCGGAGGAGGATCCCACCTTTAAGACCTATACGGACCAGGAGACCGGCCAGACCATCATCGCCGGCATGGGCGAGCTGCATCTGGAGATCATCGTGGACCGGCTTATCCGGGAATTCCGGGTGGAGTGCAAGGTGGGCAATCCCCAGGTGGCCTATCGGGAAGCCCTTACCCGCACCGTCAAGGCGGAGGGCCGCTATGTCCGCCAGACCGGCGGCCATGGACAATACGGCCACTGCGTGGTGGAATTCAGCCCCTTGGAGCCCGGCGAAGGCTTTGTATTTGAGGATAAGACCGTGGGCGGCGTGATTCCCAAGGAATATATCCCTGCCATCGAGAAGGGCATTAAGGAAGCTTCTGCCAGCGGCGCCCTGGGCGGTTACGAGCTGGTGGACTTCAAGGCCGTGCTGCTGGACGGCAGCTACCATGAGGTAGACTCCTCGGAGATGGCCTTTAAGATCGCAGGTTCCATGGCCATGAAGGAAGCCATGGAAAAGGGCGCGCCGGTGCTGCTGGAGCCCATGATGAAGGTGGAAGTGGTCATGCCCGAGGAATACATGGGCGACGTGTTGGGCAATATTACCGCCAGGAGAGGCCGTATTTCCGGCACCGATACCCGGGGCAACGCCCAGGTGATCGACGCGATATGCCCCCTGTCCGAAATGTTTGGCTACGCCACAGACCTGCGCTCCTCTACCCAGGGCCGGGGCACCTTTACCATGCAGTTTGACCACTACGAGCGGGTGAGCGAGGGCGTGGCCAAAAAGATCCTGGGCTTGCGGTGATCTAGGCCGGCTACAGGCAGCAAGATGAATGGTTTCCCGGAGCGGCGGGGCCGCTCCGTTGATTAAAAACGAAAAAGTATAAACTTTTGGAGGAAGAAGTTTCAATGGCAAAGGCAAAATTTGAACGCACGAAGCCCCATGTAAACATCGGCACCATCGGCCACGTGGACCATGGCAAGACCACCCTGACGGCGGCCATCACCATGGCGCTGAGCCAGCAGGGCCAGGCAGCGGCCATGCGGTATGACGAAATCGATAAGGCCCCGGAAGAGAAAGCCCGTGGTATCACCATCAATACGGCCCACGTGGAATATGAGACGGAGCACCGTCACTATGCCCACGTGGACTGCCCGGGCCACGCGGACTACGTAAAGAACATGATCACCGGCGCAGCCCAGATGGACGGCGCGATCCTGGTGGTAAGCGCGGCGGACGGCCCCATGCCCCAGACCCGTGAGCACATTCTGTTGGCCCGTCAGGTAGGCGTGCCCTACATCGTGGTGTTCATGAACAAGACCGACCAAGTGGACGATCCGGAGCTGCTGGAGCTGGTGGAGATGGAGATTCGTGAGCTGCTGTCCAGCTACGAGTTCCCGGGGGACGATATTCCCATCATCAAGGGTTCCGCGCTGCTGGCCCTGGAGGACCTGCAGGAAGGCAAGATCGCCAAGGAAGACCCCAACTGCCAGTGCATTTTCGAGCTGATGGACGCGGTGGACAGCTACATTCCCGAACCCCAGCGCGCATCCGATAAGCCCTTCCTGATGCCTGTGGAAGACGTGTTCTCCATCACGGGCCGCGGCACCGTGGCCACCGGCCGTGTAGAGCGCGGTACCGTGAAGGTGCAGGATACGGTAGAGATCGTGGGTCTGACCGAGGAGACGCGGACCACGGTGGTAACGGGCGTAGAAATGTTCCGGAAGCTGCTGGATCAGGCCATCGCGGGCGACAACATCGGCGTGCTGCTCCGGGGCATCCAGCGTACGGAGATCGAGCGCGGCCAGGTGCTGGCCAAGCCCGGCAGCATCCATCCCCACACCCACTTCAACAGCGAAGTGTACGTGCTGACCAAGGAAGAAGGCGGCCGGCATACCCCGTTCTTCAGCGGGTACCGTCCCCAGTTCTACTTCCGGACCACGGACGTAACGGGCACCATCAAGCTGCCTGAGGGCGTAGAGATGGTGATGCCTGGGGACAACATCCGGATGGAGATCACTCTGATCACTCCCATCGCCATGGACGAGGGCCTGCGGTTCGCGATCCGTGAAGGCGGCCGTACGGTTGCTTCCGGCGTTGTGTCCAGCATCATCGAGTAAACAAAACAAAAAAATAATCAAAAGGCTCGGCGTTTGCCGGGCCTTTTTCGTGTCTAAGCAGGAGGGTTTGTGCAAGGTCCGATAGAAAGGCGGGCGCCGAAGCGCATATGGAAATTGGCTCCGCCACGGCCAGGGGCGGCCGCGCCCCTGGACCCCGGCTGGGGGCGGCTCCGCCCCCAGACCCCTGAGAAGTTGCGGGGCGGAAGTGTGGGGCGGAAGGGGCGTGGGCCGCTCCCGGGGATGCAAAGGGAGCAAGGGGTGCTTCTCCAAGGGCTGCGAATGGCTCGGCCTTGGAAACCGCCTTTGGCGGTTTCCAAAAGGCTTTTGGGGTATGGCGGGTTACGGAAGGGAAATAGGGTGGGGAACCTGTAGGGTAGCAGGAAACCGCAGCGTCCGGGGGGGCGGCGGCGTTTTGCGGCCCGGGGGGGGGGCCCCCCCCCCCCCCCCCCCCCCCCCCCCCCACAAAAAAAAAAACCACCCGGGCGGGGGGCGGCCCCCCCCCCCCACAAAAACACACCCGCCCCCCCCCCCCCCCCCCCCCCCCCACCCACCAC